>NZ_JBHWGA010000043.1:41351-80241 GCF_042733315.1 Streptomyces sp. NPDC059718 | reverse complement strand
ATCCATTCCGTCGCCCCCCAACAAACTCCACCACAATTCGGCGGTTTTTCTTAAAACATAACACGGCGGGGGGGGGGGGGGGGTGTAACCCCCCCCCCCCCCCCCGGCGCTTTTCCGTGCTGCCCCGCGGCCGCGGGCGCGGCGCAACGGGCATCGCGGGCACGGCCCCCCGGCGGCCTGGGCCGCGTCCGGGCGCACCGCACCGGTGATGCCCGCGGCCGCGACGGCGGTCACGCAGGTCGCGTCGTAGCGGCAGCGCGGCGGGTCACCACCGAACGCCCGGGGTGGGGGACGGCGGTGCGGAGTGCTCGGCGGCGGGCGGTCCGCGCCGGGTAGGCGGCTCGGCGGCGGGAGCGGGCCCCCCTCTAGCTGCGCATTTCAAGCCCGATAGTAGGGCCTATCGCGCTTTGTCCCCATGGTGAGAGGATACGGTCGCCGCCGCAGCCATAGGGCAGTTGTTCGACCGCAGTGTTCCTGCCCGGCCCGCGGCGCTCGACCTACGAGGGGAACCGCATGAAGAAGATCGTCCCCATCCTGTCGGCCGTCGGACTCGCCGCGGGCTTCTTACTCGCGTCCACGGGTCCGGCCGAAGCAAGCGCCCCGTGCACCACGAAGGGCTACGGAGTGACACGGAGCGGCAACATCCTCTCCGTACCGGCCACGGGCTCCGGCAGCCTGCAGTGTCATCTCCAGGAAGGCTACAACGGCAACACCGCGGTCTGGTACCTGCAGTACTCGATCGCCTGGTGCTACCGCGGCTATGGCGAGGCCGTCCTCAACATCGCCGTCGACGGCAACTACGGCCCGAAGACCAAGGCGGCTGTCAAGCGCGTCCAGCAGATCGAGCGCATCACGGCAGACGGCGTCTACGGCCCGCAGACCCGGGACGCGATGATGCACCGGCAGGACGAATGGGAGGGCGACCAGGACCCCAACATCTGCAAGAAACTGAGCTGGTAGGGCGCCGTGACCATGACGGCAGCCACACCCCGCCGCGTGCGCGAGTCCCGCTGGCCCAGGGTGCTGACCGCGGGCGGCGCCGCACTTGCCTCGCTCGCAGCCGTGCTCCTGGGCGCCTCACCCGCCTCCGCCGAGTCCTACAACGGCTGCGCCTGGCCGCGGGTGTGCTTCTACCTCACCCTGAACGACTGGTGGGCCGGTGCGCCGACGTCGGCCTTCCAGGACGTGACCTCCTACTACCAGACCCTCGGCTCCCGCAGCCGCGGCTCGGACCGGGTCTACAACACCCGCGACAACGACCGGGTGTGGCTGCGCTACACCGTCGACAGCTCAGGCGTCACGGGCTATCTCTGCCTAAACCCCAACACGATGGGGATCTTCGACCCCGGCTACACGGTGACCGGCGTGAAGATCGAGTGGACGGAGCGCTGCCCCGGCACCTGACGCGGCACCGGCCCGCTCAGTGGCGCTGGCAGATCGGGAACCAGAAGAGGTTCCGTGCGGCCAGTTCGGCCGTACGGACCTCGGTGCCGCAGATATTGCACGGCATGGCGATAGACGTACACCTCGCCGCCGTGGTCGTCGACGCGAGGCCGGCGGCCCATCGCCTCCGGCATGCCAGGTCAGACCGTGCCCACCCACACCCCCCCGCCCGGCCGACCCGTCGGCCGGCTGGCCACCGCGTGCCAGTCGATCGGCACCATCGGCACGCCAACAACCCGCTCGGACAGGGCGCGCTGGCGCGCAAGGTGCGGGGGCGTCGGGCCAGACGCGGGGCTGGTCTGACGCGAGTCGGCAGGTCTCTCAGCACCGGGAAGCAACGCCCTCCGCCCGCGGCTCGCCCGGGCGCGAAGGTGCGAGGACCATCGCGGTGCCCGACCCTCGAACCTGTGAAGTGGGCCGCCAAGGTCACGCCAGCAGCGCCCGGCAGGCTATTTCGACACCCAGCGTCAGCCTCGTGCAGCGAACGGGCCGGTCACAAAGGTCTGCTCCGCGGGCTGTCGACAGTGCGGCACAATGCGGTGTGATCTGTGATGTCTGCGGCCACGAGGTACGACGAATACCGGTGGTCGAACCACCAACGCGGTGGAGCCCGGCAGTGAGGGAACGCTGGTTCTGCCCCTGGTGCTACGCCTGGACGGAATTCGGACACGACCCGCGCGAGGTCTCGCGACCGCAGTACGGCTACCGACCCTGGGAACGGGCGGAATCCCCGCAGCTCCCAGAAGACGTCGCCCACGCGTATGACGTCGCGTACGCATACTCCCCCGACGGCCTCGGTGCGACACTGTGCGGTCTGGCCCACCAGGACCTCACCCCCTCACCGTACCTGTGGATGCCCCACTGGCCGAGCGCATGTGAGGCGTGCAAGCAGACCGCTGAGGTCATCGACGAGCGCTGGCCCCTCCACATGCGAAACGGCAACCGGATCTCTCCCACCCCACCTCCGGGCTCAGACTGGCCGCTCTTCTAGACCATTCCCTCCAGATCATCGAATCGCTCGTTGACCTGCGTCGTCGACTGATACCCGATGGGCGCGGACTGAGCCGTTGAGACGGGACCGAGCCCCTCGGCGGCGTAGCGTTGGCGTGATCGCCGGAAAGTCATCGACGCGATTCAAGTACCGTGCTGGGACGCCGGCGCCCGCCCTGGTCGGATGAGCAGGATGCGAACGTCAGCGGCGACGACAGGCGCCACCGAACGAACCCTGCGCTCCCGCGAACAGCACACCGCCCGCGTACCCCGACAAGACCCACCACCGTGGCCGTAGGTGTTCTCCTTCGACGAGCGTGATGTCTGCAAGGTGCTCCCGACAGGCTGTTCGCAGCCGCTACCTGGAGCGTGCGGAGGTGGGCGGGTCCGCTCGAACGACCTCCGCGGCAGGGGTGTGATGCTGGCGCAGACCCAGCACCAACCCGAGGATCAGCACGGTGATACCCAGCCATACCAGCGGGCTGGGAATGCCGCTGCCGGAGATGCCGCCGACGGCCGCCGCGGCGAGCGGCGCGATGCCGGTGAGCAGTCCGGCCCGCCCCGATCCGACGGCGCGGACCGTGGAGTACCACAGGACGAAGGCGACCGCCGTCACCATCAACGCCAGATAGCCGATGGCGGCCCACTCGATACCGGACAACTCCTGCATGGCCGAGGAGTTTTCGGAGGCCGCGGCGAGAACGGCCAGTAGCGCAGCGGCCATCCACATCGCGTGCACGGACACCCCCCACGGGGAGTGCCGCCGCAGGACCGGTACCGCGAGAAGGGTGAAGGCGGCCTCGCAGGCCAGGGCCAGCGCCGCCCAAGCCACCCCGACAGCGTCGGTGCGACCCGTTCCCTCCACCAGTACCGCTCCGGTCACGACCACCGGGGCCGCCAACAGGAGCCGGCGGCTGGGCCGGCGCCGTTCCAGCGCCGGGCCCACCACCGCGAGGACCACCGGTACGCAGGCGACCGCGACGGCGACCGCCGCGGGCTCGGCATGCTCGACGCCCCGGATCACGGCCACGTTGAACAGCAGCAGACCGGTGACAGCGATCCCCGCGAGCCACAACCACTCCCGCCCTCGTGGCCACACCAGCCGTGTGCCGGCGAGCCGGGCGACGACCAGCAGGATCACCGTGGCGATCGCATAGCGAACCGCCTGCGGGGTGAACAGCGGGGCGTCCACGAGGGTGCGCGAAACGGTGACGCTGCTGCCGACCAGCGCCATCCCCAGCATGCCGGGCACGAGCGGGGCGAGGGGAACGGAAGGTGTGTGCATACCGCTCACGCTGCCCGCACAATGGACGCCATGGACAGGTCCACAAAGGCGTCGGTAGAGGGGTCCAAACGCACGGAGGATCCAGCGGACAAGGTGCCGGACCGCGGTACGTCACTGGGCTCGGACTTCCTGCAGCTGGAGATCGGCCAGGTACCCGCAGGCGGGCGCACCGCCTGGCTCACCGACCAGCTGCGGTCCGCCATCGCCGACGGCCGGCTGCATGTCGGAGCGAGGCTGCCGGCCAGCCGGGTCCTGGCGGAGGAGCTGCACGTCACCAGGGGCGTGGTCACCGAGGCCTACCGGCGGCTCGCCGAGTCGGGACAGATCGCCGGTCGCGGCCGACTCGGGACGGTGGTCGTGGCGGCTCCCGCCGCTCCGCAAGGACGCACACACGACATGCCGCGGACCGGAGCCGGATCCGGGGCCGCGATCTTCACTTCGGGCGACCGCGATGGCGTCGTCGACATGCTGCGGGCCACGCCCTGCCGGATCGACCTGTCACCGGGTGTCCCCGACCTCGCCGCCTTCCCGCGCGCCGGGTGGCTGCGCGCCGAGCGTGCCGTCCTCGCGGAGGTCACCCCGGCCGACTTCGGCTACGGCGATCCCAGGGGCGCGCCCGCCCTGCGCCGAGCGGTCGTGGGCTGGCTGGCGCGCAACCGTGGCATCCGCGCCGACCCCGACGAGGTCGTGGTGGTCGCGGGTGTGGCACAGGCTCTGAGCCTGCTCGCGCGGCTTCTCCTGGCGGACGGCATCCGCCGTGTCGCCGTCGAGGACCCCGGATCCCTCGGGGCACGCCAGCAGTTGGAGTACGGAGGCCACTCGATCGTGCCCATCCGTGTGGACGCCGGTGGCCTCGACGTCGGTGCGCTGCGTGCCAGTGGCGCCCAGGCGGTGCTACTCACCCCGGCCCACCAGTTCCCGACCGGTGTCGTCCTCGACGGGGAACGCCGCCGAGAGCTGCTGGGCTGGGCCGCGGAGGGCGGGGTGGTGATCGAGGACGACTACGACGCCGAGCACCGCTACGACCGGCCGCCGGTGCCGGCGCTGCGCTCGTTGATGCCCGAGGGGGTCTGCTACGCGGGCAGCGTCTCCAAACTGCTCGCGCCCGCACTCCGCATCGGATGGCTCCTCGTACCGCCGGACCGGCTGGACGCCGTCGTAACGGCCAAGCGGTACGCCGACCTGGGCAACGGCGTCCTCACTCAGCTGGTCCTCGCCCGGCTGATGGACTCCGGCGAGCTGGAGCGGCATCTGCGCCATGTCCGGGGGCGCCACCGCCGGCGCCGGGACGTGATGCTGAAGGCCATCGAGGAGCACCTTCCTGGTGCCCACGTGCACGGGGCAGCCGCCGGCCTGCACCTCATGGTCACCTTCGGCTACCCGCCCGACGGCACCCACGACCGCGGCCTGTGCGACGGCGCCCTCGCCGCGGCGGCCCTCGACCGAGGTGTGAAGGTACATCCGCTCTCCTGGCACCGCATCGGCCCCGGACCGCCCGGCCTGGTACTCGGCTACGCGGCGGGACCCGCCCACGACATCGAGCAGGGCATCGCCACCATTGGTGCCGCCCTGCGCGGGCTCCTTCCCTGACACCTGTGCAACATATGGATCACGACGGTCAGTCGGCCCTGAGACGCGGCGAGCCTGCATAACCGGTCTTGGCGTCAAGCTGTCGGCCCCGTACCCGTCGGCTTGGGTACGAAGTCGATGGGCAACGCAGATGCCACGCCCCCTCCCATCAGGCCGATCCACGAATTTCAGCCGCCATCGCTACAGTTCACGGCCTCGGCTTCGAGCACCTTCCAGCCGGTGATGAACTTGGGCATGGGGTTCCCCCTTGCTGGTCAGGACCAGGCGGTATGCCCGGCGCCCCGCCCGCCCCCGGCCGCCAGGACCACAGGGAGGACAGACAGCCGTCACGCCGCCGCGCCAGCCTCCGCCGCACGCCCCGCCGAGGCGGGGGCAGCCTCACAGACCAATAGGCACGCCGCTGGGACGGGGACGACGGCCAGTCGCCGATGCCGAAGTGGCCGGAGCGCGGGCTCAGCGACCTGCCATCGATCCTGCCGTGGTGGGGCGAGCACCAGCGCGAATGACCTCCACCAAGGCCTCGTGGAACTCGCCTGCACCATCATCTGCCTCGGACGACTCCGCACCTCATTCTGAAACGATCAGTAAGGCCTGCCCAGGCGTAGCCGGTCCACGGCAATGCGAATCCAGCCCTCCAGGAAATGTCAAGCGCGATTGCGTTTGCGTTATAGGTGGGGCAGGATCGTTCCATGGTGACCTCACCGCGCGTGACCCGCGTCATACTGGATGTCGAGGAAACGGACGAGCTGGACCGTCTCGCCCGCGCTGTCGACGAGTACACCCTGGCACTCGAGCAGGCGCGTGCGGCACTGAGTGAGGCAGCGGGCAGGATCGCCGCCCGTTATGAACGCGGAGGGCCGGCCGCGGTGGCCGCCCGTGTGGGCTGGTCGCGTCAGCACGTCTCCACCTTGGCTGCAGCCCACCGTCGTAACCTCGGCAGTCAAGGAAAGGACGCAGCATGAGCACGGCATCCGAACACCCGGAGCGCCGGAGCGTGCCGCAGCCTTCGACTACGGCCGAGGAACTGCGAGCCGCTCTCTCCCGGATCGCGCCGGAGGCAGTGCCCACCTTCGATGCCGAGCGGGCCGCGGCCATGACCCAGGCGCGGACCGAGGTCAGCTCCGCCCCCATGCGGCGGTTCCTCGGCCAGTGGGCACTGCAGGTCGCCATTGAACGCCATCCGGAACAGGCCGCCCGGCTCCGGCACCTCGAAGCCCGGGCCGCGGTCGTCGAGGACCCGGACGAGGCCAGGATGGTCGCCGCCGAAATCGGGTGGATCCTCGACAAGGCCGCCACCGAGGCTGGGCTGTCCCACAGCGGTCAGTCTTGAGCGGCTGGCGCTGGGAGTACGACCCGGACGCCGAGCATGTCATCAACGGCCTGCCCACGCGGGTCGTGGCCGAGGTCGAGCGCCTGGCCGGCGAACTCGTCGTCCTGGCCGATGTGGGTGTCGACGTCACCGACATCGGCGATGGCCCCCGCAAGGGCGTCCCCGGCGGACTGCGCCGCATCCCCCTGCTCGCGGACGGGTGGTTCTACGCCCTGCCCCTGCCCCGCTTGCAACTCATCGCCGTCGTCCGCATCATCCCCCCCTACACCGACCAATAGAAGCAACAGGCCAGGTCGCATCCTCACGGGAAAAGAAAACAGCCGGCCGCGAAACCCATGCCGCCACCAGAGACAGGAACATCCTCACCAGCGCGGGAAGCAGCCGCCCAGCCCCGTACAGCCGGCCCCCGGCAGGGACCATCCCCGCAGACGCGGGAAACAGCCACTGGACAGCCCTTTCATGTCTGCCCTGGTAAATGCATCAGCCCCCTCAAGCAGAGGGCCCAAAAGCCGCTACCGGCCAACCCCCTACCGGACACCGCCACTGGCATGCTTGAGCTGCGTCGATGGCCGTAGCAGCGAGAAGGGGCCGCCCTCGGAATCGTCCTGACCAGCCTCCTCCTCCAAGAGCTACCGGAAGGCATTCAGCCACGCCAGGCAATAAAACACAGGCCCAAAGCCTGGCCGTCGAGAGCACGCACCCCTCTCCTGAAATGCGGCAAAGTCTCCTAATTTTCAGCGAGTTCGGCACTCCACAACGGCCAACCGTCAGGGAAACTCCGTTCTCCACCCGCCGACAGGCCGAGGGCATCGAACCAGTCACCCGCGCTTACGACGCTGACGTCACCTGAACCTCACCGCTCATGAACCCCCGTCAGCGCGGACTCACCCGACCGCCGCCCGCAAACCCACACCATCGGTGCGTTTATAGCGGCCCATCAGCAGCCTTCTTCGGGGCTGGTGCGCTGCCTGGCCAATCGCCGTCTTGTGCGTCTTGGAGTTTCACCGTCGGGCACGCGGGTCCCCTCCCCCACGTGGCGGGCTTCACGACAGGAGGCCCGTCGAAACCACCTTCGTAGAAGCCGCTTGGTGTGCGCGTGTCCACGTATTCCCACAGTTGGAGATGACTCTGCCGTCTCGGATGCGAGTGCCGAAGCAGCCTCGCCCGTCTCCCGCTGCGTCAGACCAGCGTCTCGGCGGGCCCAGCACAGTTCCCGCACCAGGACCCGCCGGGTTGCGACCGGATCATGCGAAGGCACGCCGCTCGCCCACATGGCACTGCACACGCCAGGGAAGTCCAGGAGCTGGAGCGAGGCGGTGCACAGCGATGCCGGTTCGGCCCCGCCGAGCAAGGCGTTGATCAGAGTTGGCTTACCGGCCCTGCACTCCCCGACAACGCCTATGACGATGGTGTGCTCCTGTCGAGGGCGGCCGCCAGCTCCCGCAGGGCCGCCAGCACCCTGGCCACCCGGCTCACGTCCTCCGGGACCCCATTGAACAGATGTCCCGGGTACACGGTCGCCGAGGAGCTGCTGGTCCCGAAGTCCACCGCGGCGACCGGCTCGACGTCGAAGAAGCCGCCTCCGCGGTCCTCGGCATCCCGCTGGAGGACCTCGGTGAGCAAACGCCACGGGCGCTGCGCCACCCACGGAATGGAGGCCGCTGCTCCAGGACCGCAGTGAAGACATGGAGCGAACACGGCTTACTCAGTCCGGTGCGACGGAACAATACGGGCCGGGGGGTGCATCATGGCATCGTCGAGCCATACACGGATACGGCCACGCATGGTGGCCGCGGTCACCGCTGCTCTGGCGGTCGCGGTGCCTGCGGTGCTCGCCGCCACGGGAATCAAGCTGTGGTGGCTGCTCGGCTTGGGCGTCGTGGTGGCTGCTGTCGGTGGGGTGTTGATGCCGAGCCTGACGGACAGGTACCGCCGCTCCCAAGAACGGGACGAGGAGACCCGGCGTGCGCCGGCCAGGGATTCCGTGCTGCGGAGGGTCGGGGATATCACGGACCCGGTGCTGGAGCTGCGGGTGCACCCGGCGCGGCACGCCGATCCTCACGGCGGCGCGGCCCGGCCGGCGGATCCGGCGGGCACAGGTGAGCGCCTGCCACCGTATGTGCCGCGCGACATTCACGACCGGCTGGTCGAGCTGCTCGCCGCCGGCGGCTTCGTCCTACTCGTCGGGGAGTCGATGGCCGGGAAGACCCGGGCCGCCTACGAGGCGATGCGGGCTGCGCTCGCCGATCACACTCTCATCGCCCCGGAAGGCAAGTCGGTGCTGCCCGATGCCATCGAGCGCGCCGTGCGGCTGCCACGCTGCGTGCTGTGGCTGGACAACGCCGAGCGATTTCTCGGTACCGACGGCCTGACCCGCACCGATATCGCTCGTCTCGTCAGCGGGGACGGCCACCACCGCGTCGTGCTCGCCACCATCCGCTCTGTTGAGATGGCCCGCTACACCGACCCCACGCACCCCGACGCTACAGGCGTGACCGAAGCCCGATACGTCCTTGAACAGGCAACCCAGTTGCGGCTTCGGCGGGCCCTGACAACCGCCGAACGGGACCGGGCCCGCACCCGCGCCTGGGACCAGCGCATCGCCGACGCACTCGACCACGTAAATGAATACGGCCTGGCCGAATACCTGGCTGCCGGCCCGGAACTCTTCAATGCCTGGGAGAACGCCTGGGACGCCGGCCACCCACGCGCCGCAGCCCTGATCGCCGCCGCAGTCGACTCCCGCCGCGCCGGACTCACCCGCCCCCTCTCCCAAAACCTGCTGGAGTCCCTCCACGACAACTACCTGACCCGCCGAGGCGGCGAACGACTCTCCCCCGAACCCCTCGACCACCCGGCCCCCGCCCCGCTTGAGCCGACGCTGCCAGGACCGGCCGCCCCGAGGTCACCGGCGGAGGGCGGCGACCGCGTCTGCCGCGGCCGCCGTGAGCGCTGCGCCATCGCGTATCTGCGACGCCCAGGCGACATGGCCATCGGGGCGGATCAGCACGGCGCGGAACCCGTTCCACTGCGGGCGGCCGCCACCGGCTTCGTCCGCCACCACGGTCAGCAGGTGGGGCGCGGGCGCGGCTCGCGTGAGGAAGGCCGCGGCCTCCGCGTCCGCTTTCGAGGCCATGAGCAGGACGTACCGATCGGGGGCAAGAACCGAGAAGAGCCCCCGGCCGTCGGCAAGCCGGATGTCCGGAGCCCGGTGGCCGACCAGCGGATGAGCGTCGCCAAAGGTCGGCGCATAGGCGACGGCGAGCCCGGACACTGCGTTCGCCAACGACAAGGAGAACGACGGCACCTCGGTTACGGCGCGGTTCAGCACCGCACGCAAGGCCAGTTGTTCCGGCGTGAAGTCGGTCATCAGCGCGGTCTGCGCGCGGACGAGTTCCATCAGTGCGGCACCGGCGGCATGCCGCTCGTCGTGGTAGCTGTCCAGCAGACCGTCGGGCGCCCAGCCCCGGACAGCGGCCGCAAGCTTCCACCCCAGGTTCCACGCGTCCTGCAGGCCGACGTTCAATCCCATACCGCCGGCGGGGAAAATACGGTGGGCTGCGTCCCCGGCCAGCAGAACGCGTCCGCACCGGTACCGCTCCGCAAGCCGGTTGGCCGAGCCCGTCCTTGACACCCAGATGGGATCGCGCAGTCCGAAGTCCGTGCCCGCTATGGCTGCCAGCCGGACACGAAGTTCCTCGGTCCCGGCACGCTCCGTCCAGTTCCCGTCGTCGCCGGCGCCGGCATTGACCCCGCCGACACGGTGCACACCGCCTCCCATGGGCACGATGAGCGCCTGGCCCGCGCCGCTGTTGCGCTGAAAGTACGGAACCCCCGGAGGATCGTCGAGAGTGACGTCGGCGACCCATGCATACGCGGTGGACTCGGTCCCCGGGAAGGCGATGCCTACGGCCTTGCGGACCTCGCTCGCGGCGCCGTCGCACCCGACCAGGTAGTCGGCCTCCAGCATGTACCGCCCTGTCACGGTCTCCACCCGCGCCACCACGGAATCGGCATCCTGGGTCAGGCCGGCACAGGCATGCCCGCGCCTGATGTCCACGCCCAGACCCAGGGCGTACTGCTCGAGCAGTTCCTCGACCCTCGGCTGACCCAGCACCAGTATGTGGGGGAAGGGGGTGTCCAGTGTGCTGAAGTCAATGCGACGGTCAAGGAGGCCGAAGTGCGAGTTCGGGATCTTCGTGCCCTCGTCGAGGAAAAGATCGTCAATCCCTCGCGAAGCCCATATCTCCATGGTGCGCGGATGGATGGTGAACCCTTTGGAGTGGGGAAAGCGCTCCTCGCGCCTCTCGACAACCGTCACATCGACGCCCGTCAGGCGCAGTTCGGCCGCCAGCCACAGGCCGGTAGGACCCGCACCGACAACAACGACCTCTCCCATGCTTTCCTCCGCCTACGAGTATTCCCGCGGGCGCGGCCGGTCGACCCGAGCCCCCAAGTGGCCTGTCGCCGGGGGACAGTAACAGAGACCTGGCCGCCGAGCACCACCGACACGGACGTCAACCCCGGTGCTCCAGAGCAGAGTTGAGGACGATAGGGAGTTCGCAGTCCGCGCCCGGACCGATGGCCGGCCGGAAAACCGGCCCGCATCCGCACCGTCGCGGTCGCTCGCCGGCGTGCCGAACTCCGAGTGGCCGTGACGCCAGGCTCACCGCCTGCGTCGTCGGCCTCTCAACTCGCCCGAGCTGACCGTGGCACCCCTGCTGCCCACGATCGCCGCGCTGCCGGACGCCCACGCCGAGGGCCTGTGGAACCGGGCGGAACGGAATGGAACGCCGGAGGAGGAGGAGGAGACGAGTTCGACCTCTCCTGGGAGACGTGACTCCTCCACCCCGTGAACGGGGTGGCTTCTCGCTATGCCGGTTGGGCTTCGCGACGGACCAGCCCGGCCCGTAGAACGTTCAGGGCGCCCACCGTGTCAGCGTGCGCGGTGTGGCCGCACGAGACACAGTGGAACTTCTCCTGTGTGGGCCGGTTCTCCGCGCTGGTATGTCCGCATTGCGGGCACTGGCGCGAGGTGTTACGGGGGTCCACGGCGATCACTTCCCGTCCGGCGCTTTCAGCCTTGGCGTGCAGGATCGTCAGGAACACCCCCCATCCGGCATCGTTGATCGAGCGGTTGAGTGCGGTCTTCGCCACCGCGCCGTTGGGCAGGAACGCGCCCGGCTTGTCGGGGTCGGGCTTGGGCCTGGCGGCGCGGACCATGTTGCGGATCTTGAGATCTTCGTGCGCGATGAAGTCGTGCTCACCGACCAGCGTGAGGGCGGTCTTGTGTGCGTGGTCCAGCCGCTGGCGGAACACCCTGCCGTGCAGCTTGGCGACCTTCTCCACCGCGCGGCGGTGGTTGGCCGTGCGCTTGTCCCGGCGTACACGCGGGAACTTCGCCAGGGCCTGCTGCGCGGCTTGGAGCTTCGCTGCGTTGGTACGGCCGTGGCGCGGGTTGGGGACGAATCCGCCGCCCGAGTCGGCGAGGAAGTTGGCTATGCCCAGGTCGATGCCGACCACACTGCCCGTCGCGGGCAGCGGCTCGGGCTGGTCCTGTTCGGCGGTCAGCACGACGAACCACCTTCGGCCCTCGCGCTTGACGCTGACGGTCTTGACCTTGCCGACCACCGGCCGGTGCTGATGCACCTTGACGTGCCCGACACCTTGGAAGCGGACGCGGGTGAGCGGTTCGTGCGGCGTACTGTCCCAGCGGCAGCCGTCCCCGTCCTTGGGGAAGTCGACCGTATCGAACCAGTGCACCCCTCGAAAGCGGGGGTATCCGGGCGCCTGGCCGGCCTTGATGCGGCGGAAGAACGCGGCGAACGCCTTGTCCAGCCGGCGCAGGGTGGCCTGCTGCGAGGAGAACGACCAGCGGCCCTGACACTCCGCGTCGAATGCCCGGATGTCCTTGAGCTGCGCGGACTGCATTCCGTACGTGACGCTCGTCTTCGACACGTGTCGGTAGGCGTCGCGGCGTTCTTGTAACGCGCCGTTGTAGAGCGAGCAGTGATCCCGCAGCATCTCGGAGAGGGCCTGGTCCTGACGGACGGTGGGCCGCATGAGGAACTTGTACGCACGGATCATCAGCCCACCCCCTTCGGTGCGAGTCGACCTCGAGTCTAACATTGGCTTATGTCACCACGCTGGGAGCCAAACCCCCATGTGCGACGCGGCCGTCACGTCGTCTACCACCTGCACGCGCACTTGGTGTTCGTCACCAAATACCGGCGGACCGTCTTCAACGACGCCATGCTGACGCGCTGCGAAGACATCATGCGAAAGGTGTGCCAGGACTTCGAGGCCGACCTGATCGAGTTCAACGGCGAAGAGGATCACGTGCACCTGTTGGTGCACTACCCGCCGAAGGTCGCACTTTCCCACCTGGTCAACTCCCTCAAAGGCGTCTCCTCGCGCCGCCTGCGGCAGGAGTACACCGGCCATGCCAACCAAGCGATCATGCACGGCCGCTTCTGGTCCGGCTCCTACTTCGCCGGCTCATGCGGTGGAGCGCCCCTCCAGGAGGTCAAGGACTACATCGACAACCAGAAACGGCCCGACTGAACGCGGACCACTGGCGGAGCGCTCCGAAACTGCTGCGGCGCTCCGCGCCGCAGGGCTCAGGGGATTCCCTCCCCGCCTGAAGGCGGCGATTCCCTCCGAAGAAGAGGGATGGGACCGGACGGTGCAGCGGGCGAGTTACGCGCAGGGCGCGGGATACCAGGGGCTGGTCGCCGGGCCCGGGGAGCTGCACACCATCCGCACGGACCTCTGGTCGCACTTCGGCCCCCCGACGATGGCACTGGCCGCGTTCGCGCAGATGACGGACCTGCACATCGTGGACGACCAGTCGCCGGCCCGCCTTGAGTTCATGGACCGCTATGCCGACGCCGGCGCCCCGCACTACGCCTCGTATCCCACCGACTCGGCCTACCGGGGCCACGAGTTCCTGTCGACGCAGGTCGTCGACGCGATGTGCCAGGCCGTCGCCGGCGTGGGCAAGGGCCCGCGGAGCAAGAAGCCGCTGCAGTTCACCATCGTCACCGGCGACGCGATCGACAACTGCCAGCACAACGAGAACCGCTGGTACATCGACCCGCTCGACGGCGGCCGGACCATCGTGCCGGACTCCGGCCGCATCGGCCTGGACCAGAGCTTCTCCAGCGGTGCCCTGACCAGCGGCGGCGCCGGGGACAACCACTACTACTACCCGTCCCTACCTCCGCAGCAGGTGCCGGGCAACCAGTACACCGGCACCTCCGGCCTCGGATTCCCGTACGTCCCGGGACTGCTGGACGCGAGCGGCGTGGTCGGAGCGGCGCGCCGGCCGTTCGTCTCCCACGGCCTCGGCATGCCCTGGTACGCGGCGTACGGCAACCACGACGGCCTGTGGCAGGGCAACGAACCCATCGACAACAACCTCGTCGACGTAAAGGGCATGACGGTCGGCTCGTCCAAGACCACCGGCACCTCCGCGGAGCTGCCGGACGACTACGGCGACCTGGGCACCTTCGGCAAGCTGATGGTCGCCTGGGAACTGGAGGGCACTCGGGTCGTCGCGGACCCCGACCGGCGGCTGCTGTCCCGCAAGGCCTTCATCCAGGACCACTTCAACACCGCCGGCCTGCCGGTCGGTCACGGATTCCAGGGCGTCGGGATCGACAAGGCCTACTACGCGATCCCGTCCGGCTCCGGCGACCTGATCCGCTACATCACCCTCGACTCCACCAACACCAACACCAACACCGACGGCTTCGGCTCCGGCGCCGCGGGCGGCTCGATCGACACCGACCAGCTCAATTGGCTGGAACAGCAGCTCAGGGCCAACAGCTCACGCTACATCGGCACGAACAACCGCATCGTCACGCAGAGCGGTGTGCAGGACAAGATGTACGTCCTGTTCTGCCACCACACGCTGGGCACCATGGACAACCTCGACGACGGCATCTTCGGCGGCATCTTCGGCGACCGGCACACCGGCGACGAACTGAAGGCTCTGCTGCTGCGCTACCCGAACGTCATCGCCATGGTCAACGGGCACACCCACGCCAACAAGATCGTCCCCCATCCGACGCCGGCCTCCAGTCCGATCTCCGGCGGCTTCTGGGAGATCTCCACCGCCTCCCACATCGACTGGCCGATCCAGAGCCGCATCATCGAGATCATGGCCAGCCCCGACGCGCAGAACGCGGGGGAATTCGGCTCGGCCGCCGGGCCCGCCACCATCTCGATCTTCACGACCATGGTCGACCCCGCCGCACCCCTGTCCTTCGGGGGCGACACGAGCACCCCCGCACAGCTGGCCTCCCTGGCGAGGGAGCTGGCCACCAACGACCCGCAGGAGGTGAGCCGCGGCATCACCAGACGCATGGGTGTCAGCCAGGACCGCAACACCCAGCTGCTCCTGCCGGCCCCCTTCCCGCTGCACGCCCCGCACCCGCTCGGCTCCCCGATCGCCGCGGCCCGCAACAAGGACGGACGGCTGGAACTGTTCGGCACGGATGCCCAGGGCAACCTCTGGAACACCAGCCAGGGGACCGCCGCCGGCGACCTGCAGCCGTGGACGAAGCTCGCCGGCGGACCGGGATGGCAGTCCGTCACCGCCGGCAGCCACCAGGACGGCCGGGTCGAGATCTTCGCCATCGACCAGAACGGCTCCGTCAACCGCCGGGCACAAACCAGTGCGGGCAGCAGCACCTACACAGCCCCCCAGCAGTTCGACGCCGTTTTCACCTCGGCGACCGCCGTCCAGGACCAGTGGGGCGGCATGCAGGTCTACGTGACGCGTGGTGACAACACCATCCGCCACCGCTGGCAGGACTTCCTCAACGACGACACCGCGTCGAACGGCTGGTTCACTCCCTGGACCCAGCTCGGCGGCACCGCGATCCAGCTCGCCGTCGAGACCGGGGCCGACGGACGCGCCGTGCTGGTCGCCATCAAAGAGGACGGCCTTCTCATCCAGCGCAAGATGAACGTCGCCAACGCCCAGACGGAGAGCGAGTGGGGCGGGGTGCTGCCGCTCGACGGCATCCTCGACTCCGTCGACATGGCCCGCAACCTCGACGGACGCCTGGTGATCCTCGGCACCAACCCCGACGGGCAGCTCTTCCACCGGTTCGAGACCGCACCCGGCAGCGGAACGTGGCACCCCTGGGCCCTGGTCCCGACACAGGCCGGGGCCACCACGCTCCGGATGCGTCACGTCTGCGCCGAACGCAGCGGCCCCGGGCGGATCGAGATGTTCGCCATCGATGACACGGGAACGCTGTACCGCTGCAAGCAGAGCGACCCCAACAGCACGACCTGGTCGCCCTGGGAGTCCTGTCAGTTCCAGCTGCGTTCCACCCACACCCTCACCGGGCTGTGACAGGCCCGGCGGCACCCGACCCGGCCCGCTCCTCCACCTGAACACAGGTGCCGGTCCCGACCAGCCGCGGGGCCGGCGCCTGCACGCTTCCTGGGACGCGTCCGCAAACGGTGAGCAGGTCAGGCCGCGCCTCACCCGGAACGGGACTGCCGGCGGACCCCCGGCGCACATGCCTCAATCGGGCCAGTACGAGCAGCGGACCCCGGTGTGCACAGCATGCCGCAGGTGTTCGCCGATCACGGGGTCGGCCGCCGCGATCCGCTCCAGTGCCCGGCGGACGGCCTTGCTCACCGCGACCCGGGAGCGTTCCTCGCCCTCGGGGAAGCGGCGGACGCGTCCGCTCAGGCCGGTGGCGCCCGCCAGCTGGCTCATCAGCCAGTCGTGCTCTGCCCGGGCGACGGCGACCCGCTCATGGTCGTCGGCCGCCTTGAGCTCGTCCAGTTCAGTGCGCAGCCGGGCCAGGCGGTTGCGGTACTCCTGCGTCGCCACCCGGTCCAGTACCGGCTGTCCGGACAGGGCCGGGTGCTCTGTGGCCTCGTTGAACGAGGTCAGCCCGGCCACCAGGTCGACGGTCCGGATCTCCTGGCGCGGATTGGCGATCAGCACCACCAGGTGGAACATCCCCACACTGTGGTCGACCAGCACGCTGCGCTCGCCGAATCCGATCCGCCACTTGCGGCCCAGCCGGGTGCAGAACGCCGTGGGCGGCCGATGTCCGTCCTCGCCGTGCGGACCCGCGCCGCCGTGTCCGTTGTTCTCCGCCGGTGCCGCCGCGGCCTCTTCCGCGACCACGGCCATCTCCTGCCGGACGGCGTCGGCATCCGCCTGCCGGCCGGCCCGCACGAGCGCCGTCGCGAGCCGGTCCCGGGACGCCGTGACGGCAGGCCAGTGCGCCAGGGCGAGGTTCTGCCGTACCGCGTCCCGCAGATGGGTCACGGCCCGGTCGACGTCTCCCGTGGTCAGTGCGGCGACCCCCAGGGCGTGCTGGGCCGAGCCGAAGCAGGCGACGGCGAGACTGCCCACCATGGGCAGGTGTCCGTACGGGCTCAGCAGTTCGTAGACCCGCTCCGCCGTCGCGGTGTCGTCGAGGAGATAGGCGGCCTCCGCGACACCGTGCATCGTCACCATCCAACTGCTCGACCGAGGCAGGTCGCCGAGGTCGCGACCGCACAGGGTGGCCAGCGCGCTGACCGCCTTGCGCCGGTCCCCGGCCGTCACCGCGGCCACCGCGAGCGCGGCCAGGGCGTGATCGTCCACGGCGCTGAGCGTGGGAGAGTTGACGACTTCGCTGAGCAGTGGCACCAGTTCCACCACCCGGCCCTGGTACCAGCGGATGGTCACGAGCTGAGCGGCCTGCCAGACCGTGGCGTTGACGTCTCCTGCGGCGGTGCCGCGCTCGGTGCAGACCCGGGCCAGCTCCTCGGCCTCGTCGAGGCGGCCCGCGCGGACGGCCAGCATGACGTTCATCGCGTTCACGACGAAGCCCACCGCGAGGTGGTCCTGTTCGGCCAGCAGCCCGCGCAGTTCGGCCAGGCAGCGTTCCGCGTGCGGGTCGCCGTCCAGGAACATGTCGACCGTCTGCCACAGCAGGCCCATCAGCAGATCGCTGCGGCGGGAGGTGCGGAAGCTCTCCGCGACCAGTCCGGCGGCCAGTTCCCTGCGCAATGCGCCGTGCTCCGGGCCGATCAGGCAGTGATGGGTCAGGCTCAGGGCCTCCGCACGCGCCATCGGACCGGGCCGCGACCTCGCCTGTTCGAGCAGCGCCAGTACGGCCGTGTGGTCGCTGCGGCGGTAGTCTCCCTCCCCGGCGAGCCGGATCCGCAGCCGCAGGGCCAGCGAGGACTCGGGGTCCAGGACTTCCAGAGCCCGGCGTATCTGCGATTCCAGGAGCACCGAGCCCGCCACCGTGCGGTGCTCGTGCACCCACAGGCCCCCGAAGCCAAGGGCGGCCACCGCCATCGCCCGGGCGTCCCCGGCCGACTCGGCGATCCGAAAGGCCCGTTCGAACCGGTCCCGGCCGGCGCGCAGATCGCCGTCGTCGACGACGGCACGAGTGCCCTCGTCGAGCAGCGTCTGAAGTTCCGCGGACCGTCTCGCCTCCGGCCCGGCCGGACCCGGCGCGTCCCGCACGGGCGCATCGACATTGTTCACGGCTGAATTTCTCTCCTGGGTGCACTCGACAACGCCAGGGGAAAGCCGGCCGGACCGCCGTGTCGGTCGTGATCGGTGGCCTTGCCACAGGCGGAGGACGGCGAGTAAGGCTATCGCAGAGGCCGGGACGGGGGAACAGCCGCAGGCCGTACGGCAGCTGACGCCGCATGAGGTCCGTGCCCGGCGGGGACCGGGGCCGTGCCCGGCGTGAGCCGGGGCCGGGGCCTGGGCCGGCGGGGGAACGCGATGGCACGGCAGGGCACACGATGGCACGGACTGGAACGCCCATCGGGCAGTGGCACAACCAATCGTCCACTCCTTCGAAGGGGACTCAGTCGTGGGCTTTTTCGGGCATCGGCGCTCCGCCCTGGGCGGCGCCGTGGCGCTCGCGTTCGGGCTTCTGCTCGGTGGAGGTCCGGCGGCGTCCGCCGCCCCCGCCGCGGCGCCGGCCTTCTCCATCACCTCCAACAGCCAACAGGATCTGTTCGTGCAGGCGATCGGCACACCGGACGCGGTGGTACGGATCGCCGGGAACGTGGACCTGGACCTGACGGGGCGGGAGTACCTGCCGGTCGCCTCGGGTGTGCAGATCCTGGGTGACCGGTCACAGCGCCCACGGGGGCCGCGGCTGTTCACGACGTCCTTTCCGCGCATCCTCCTGATGGTCGGGAACGACGGGGACGGCACGCACAGCGACAACGTGCGGATCAGCGGCATCCGACTGCAGGGTGGGGAGAGCGACGACCCCTACTCGGCGGTCGACACGAGCGACTCCGACGGAATCCGCGTGAATTCGAGCCTGAGCGTGGAGATCGACCACAGCGAGATCGACCACTGGCGCGGAGCGGCGGTGAGCGTCCTGGACGGCCAGAACCGCATCAGCCTGCAGAACGCCCAGACCGTGTGGGTGCACGACAACTACATCCACCACAACCAGCACCCCACAGGCGCCATCTGCTGCGGACACGGCGCGGGCTACGGCGTGGTGATGAGTCATGGCGCCTACTCCCTGGTCGAGCGGAACGTGTTCGACTACAACCGGCACGCGATCACCGGCGACGGTTCGGCTGGCGACGGCTACCTGGCGTACCGCAACCTGATCTGGGGTGGCGGCGGGGACAACTCCCACGTCTGGCACACCCATGAGATCGACATGCACGGCAACGACTCGTCCTGCAGTTACGAGTGCGGCTCAGCGGGCGAGTACATGGACGTGGAGTACAACACCGTTTGGTATACCAATGGAACGGGTGTCAAACTGCGCGGTACCCCCAGCGTCGGCATGACGGTGTCGCACAACGTCTTCCAGCATTCGAGCCTGTGGGTGGGTTCGATCCTTCCCATTCACGCGGCGCTGGACCAGACCGAGACCGGGCTGCACCAGTCCGCCAACACCCTGGACTCCTACACCGGCGGCCAGCGCAAGTACTGCGACTTCGACGGCGACGGCGTCAACGACGCCTTCATCGCCACCGGCATCACCTGGTGGTACCAGTCCAGCTCGCTCGGGGGGCGTTGGAGTTATCTCAACCAGTCGTCCACCCGGCTCGCGGACGTGTCGCTCGGCGACGTCGACAGCGACGGTCTGTGCGACGTCGGCCATCCCGGCGGGGTGTTCGTCAACCCAGGTCAGGGCGTCTCTTCGAGCACCGCGACCGCGACCGTCTCCAGCGGCGACTTCGACGGCGACGGCCGCACCGACATGGCACTCAGCGCCTCGGACGCGTGGCAGGGCCTGCCTGTGGCATCCTCTCAGGGCGACGGCCGCTTCTCCCAGGGCATCTCCGCGGCCGGCGACTTCCCCCGTCTTGCGGCCGCCCCAGGGGCCCGGACCTACAGCGGAGACTTCGACGGCGACGGCCGTGCCGACCTCGCCGCGTTGGGCGCGGAGGGATGGAACACCCTGCCGGTGGCCTTCTCCAGCGGCGACGGGACGTTCCGAGCCGCGAAGTCCGGCGTCGGCGACTTCGCCGGATGGGCGTCCCTGCCCGGGGTGAAGGCACGGGTGGGCGACTTCGACGGGGACGGCCGGTCGGACATCGCGCTGATCGGCGGGAGCGGCTGGGGTTCGGTGCCGGTGGCCTTCTCCAACGGCGACGGCACGTTCCGCGTCACCAACGGGTCCGTGGACGGCTTCGCCGGCTGGGCGCAGATACCCGGGGCGCAGGTCGTCGGCGGCGACTTCAACCACGACGGCCGGTCGGACATCGCGCTGGTCGGCGGGAGCGGCTGGGGTTCGGTGCCGGTGGCCTTCTCCAACGGCGACGGCACGTTCCGCGTCACCAACGGGTCCTCGGTCGACTTCGCCGGCTGGGCTTCCGTATCCGGAGTGAGGGCACAGGCGGGTGACTTCGACGGGGACGGCCGCACGGACATCGCCCTCGTCCGAGGCCCCCACACCCCGTGGTGGTACACGCTGCCGGTGGCCTTCTCCAACGGCGACGGCACGTTCCGCGTCACCAACGCCCCTACCGACCGCTTCGACCGATGGGCATCGGCTCCGGCGCACACACCGGACCCGTCGAGCCCGGACGCGCAGGCCGTGGCCGGGACGTAGGTATGAGGGTTTCACGTCAAACGGGAACCCGACGCGGCAAGGTACCGCAATACACAGGGTGCCGTCGGGCGGTCAGCGAGTTCCCCGAGGCGTAGTTGCAGTGCGTCACGCTCACGCTAACGCACGCTTGGCCTGGCCCTGACCCAGGGAGGAAGACTTCATCTGTGGCCTGGCCGTGCCATAGGCGTAGAGGCTGAAAGGGAACCTCTCGCACAGCTACTACGTCTTGTAGGGGGAGGCTCCACCTTTGGGGCCCGCCAACCGAAGGCATACCGCATGGACGAAGTGGCCGACGATGACCACGTCGCGAAAGGCAACCTCCCCAGTGCAACACCGATCCGGCTGGAGTGACCGCCCCGCAACAGGACCTCAGGAAGTCGTATCGCCATGCGCCTCATTGTGCGCGAGCAGTCGCTGCAGCATCCGTTCGTCCTCCCGGGACAGTTCCGAGACGAAGCGGGCAAGCACAGCCTCCCGGTCCGATCCTGCATCGAGCAGGGTCCGCATGCGCTGCGCGGTATGGGACGCCTCGTCGCGGACGGCTTCGTAGACGTAGCCGCGCCCCTGACGGTGGCGGTGCAACACGCCCTTTTCGTGCAGCCGGACCAGGATGGTGAGGACGGTGGTGTAGGCCAGGTCTCCTGGTAGCCGTTCCTGCACCCGACCTGCCGCCATAGGCCCATCAGTAGCCCAGAGCACCGCGAGGACGTCGCGCTCGAGCTCTCCGCGTGCACGACGGCGTGTCGCACCAGTCTCGTCGCGCTTGTCGGGCACTGCGTCCGCCCCTTTCACGGCTCGGCCCTCCAGGCTACCGCCGGACCTACTACCGCCCGTACGGGGCGAGGGTGTGAAGGACTAGCGTCAACTACTACATGTTGTAGAGTTTCGCCGCTCCCATCAGCGCACGGAGGAACACCC
The DNA here is from genome assembly GCF_042733315.1 of Streptomyces sp. NPDC059718. Classification (NCBI taxonomy): domain Bacteria; kingdom Bacillati; phylum Actinomycetota; class Actinomycetes; order Kitasatosporales; family Streptomycetaceae; genus Streptomyces; species Streptomyces sp. NPDC059718. Next base: position 58,607 of record NZ_JBHWGA010000043.1, on the reverse strand, counting down.
ATGTCGCACGTCGGCGAAACGGTTGACCCGAGCACGGCGGACGCCGCTCCAGGATCAGGGTGGCCGGCGCCACCAGGCAGAGTCGCGATCATCTCCGCCAGCATGGGAGCAGGCCACGACGGCGCTGCCGCCGAACTGGCCCGGCGCATCGCTGTCAGCGGCGCTGCTGTGGACCGCTTCGACCTGCTCGACCTGCTGCCGGGGCGGTTCGGCCGGAGGCTCAGCGCCGGCTATCACCGGCTTCTGGTCCATGCTCCGTGGGCCTATCAGCGGATCTACAGCAGCACCGAGGAGGCGGGCGGCACCAGCGCGTCGGCCCGTGTTCTGCTGCGTGCCGCCGAGCGGCCGGTGCTGGGAGCGTTGGCTGCCGACACGCGCGTGGTCGTGTCGACCTATCCGGGTGCCAGTCGCGTCCTTGGCGCCCTGCGTCTCGACGGCCGGCTGACCGTGCCCGTCCTCACCTACCTGACCGACTTCTCGGTGCATCCTCTGTGGGTGGCGCCTGGGGTGGACATTCATCTGGCGGCGCACGCTGTTCCCGCCGCGCAGGCGCAGGCTCTTGGTGCGTCCGACGTGCGGGTGTGCGGGCCGGTGACCGATCCGCGGTTTGTTCCAGGTGGGTCGCTGGAGCGGCAGGTGGCGCGTGCCCGGCTGGGGCTGCCGGCAGGCGCTCCGCTGGCGTTGCTGGTGGCCGGTTCCTGGGGTGTGGGCCCGGTCCGGCAGGTCGCTGCGGAGATTCGTGCCAGCGGTGCTGCGCTCCCGGTTGTTGTCTGCGGCCACAACGGTGCTCTGGCTGAGCGGCTGCGGACGGATGGTGTCGGGCATGTCTTCGGGTGGACCGACGACATGCCGGCACTCATGCACGCCGCAGATGTTCTGGTGCAGAACGCGGGTGGTCTCACGTCGCTGGAGGCGTTCGCCTGCGGGCTGCCTGTCGCCAGTTATCGCTGCATACCTGGCCACGGCCTGACCAATGCCGCTGCTTTGGATGAGGCGGGTCTGGCTGCCTGGATTCGCAAGCCCGACGATCTCGCCCCTGACCTTGCCGACCTTATCCACGGCCCTCGCGGACTGCGGCAACGTGCTGCGGGGCTGGCCCTGTTCGCCGCCGGGCCGGACACCGGTCCGGCGGCCGTCGTCCTGCGGGCTTTCAACGGCGTCAAGGCCGCCGCGGCGCCTGGCCGCGCGACGGCTGTCAGCGTTGAGATCGCACGCACAGCGGGGCCGCTCGCGCGTACTCCTCGGTCGACCCGTCCGCGTCTGGCCTTTCAGCGGCTTGCCGCCACCGTCGTTGTGGCGTGCGCACTGTGGGCGGGAGGTGTCGGCCTGGGCATGGCGGCTACCTCGCACGACTATCCCGGCCTGCTGCGTGCCATCGACCAGCGGCTCGACCCCGACGACTTCACACCCGCGCCGACCTTCGAGGGAACCCAGCCATGACCGCTGCCCGACTCCTGCGCGCCACTGCTCTCGTGGCGCTGCCCGCTCTCGCGGCCGCCCATGCGGCGCCCGTCGTCGCCACCTTCGGGCCGCTGCGCAACCGCGTCATGCCCCGCCTGTCCGGGCAGGGCCGGAGCGACCATGTGGCCCTGACCTTCGATGACGGCCCCGACCCGCTGTCCACGCCGTTCTTCTTGCGCCTGCTCGCCGCCCGCCGGGTGCACGCCACGTTCTTCCTCCTGGGCGCGGAGGCACGCCGCTCCCCCGGGCTGGTCCGCGACATCGCCTTGACCGGGCACGAGATCGCCATCCACGGGTGGCATCACCGCCCCCTGCTGTTGCGCGGGCCTCGGGCCACCTACGACGAGCTGGCCCGCACTCGTGATCTTGTCGCTGACCTCACCGGCCGGCAGCCCCGGCTGTTCCGGCCTCCGTATGGGGTGATGACCACTGCCGCACATCTGGCTGCGCGCCGCCTGGGGCTCACGCCGATGCTGTGGACCTGCTGGGGTGAGGACTGGCGGGCGCGTGCCACACCGCGGTCCGTCCACCGTACGGTCACCGCCGACCTGCGCGGAGGCGGAACGATCCTGCTCCATGATTCCGACTGCACCTCCGCCCCCGGCGCCTGGCGCTCCGCGCTCGGTGCCCTGCCGCGCATCCTCGACACCTGTCAGGAGCGTGGTCTCACGGTCGGGCCGCTGCGTGACCACTGGACCGGGAGGCGGCCACTGGTCCGCGGTCCGGTGGGTGACACGCCTGGCCGGCCGACCGGATCGTCTACAGCGAAGTAGAACTTCTACATGCCTGTAGATGATCATGGTGTGTGCGGCCCCCGCACTCGCCGGATCGCCGACCGAAGGGGTAACCGATGAGCGACGCGTTCACGGGCCTTGACCCCGAATCCTGGACACGGGCTATGCGGCTGCTGGCAGCGTAGTTGACGTTGTTCGGGACGCTGCCTCGTAGGCGATCGGGCTGCGGTGTCCGAGGCGGGAGTGACGGCGTCGGGTGTTGTGGCGGTGAAGCCAGCGGAACGCATCAAGGCGGGCTTCGCGCGCGGTGGGCCAGCTCTTTCGGCCCTGTAGCGTCTCGCGTTTGAAGGTCGCATTGAAGGATCCAGCGAGCGCGTTGTCCGCCCAGCTGCCGATTGCGCTCATGGACTGTCGGACGCCGGCCTCGCGGCAGGCGTCGGCGAAGGCCCGGCTGGTGTATTGGGCCCCGTGGTCGGTGTGCATGATCGCTCCGGCAAGACTGCCGCGGGTGTGGTCGGCGGCGGCCAGAGCGTTGATGACCAGCTCGGTGCGCATGTGATCCGCGACCGCCCAGCCCGCCAGGCGGCGTGAGGCGAGGTCGATGACGGTGGCAAGGTAGAGGAACTTGCCGCCTTCCAGCGGGAGGTAAGTGATGTCGCCGACGTATCTTCTGTTCGGGTCCGTTGCGGTGAAGTCGCGGCCGATCAGGTCCAGGGCCTTGACCGCGGCCGGGTCCGCAATCGTGGTGCGGTGCCTGCGGCGCAGCCGCACTCCCGCGAGATCGATGCTCCTCATCACCCGCGCGATGCGCTTGTGGTTGATCCGATCGTCCTCCTCGCGGAGCTCGGCGGTGATCCTGGGGACGCCGTAGGTGCCGTCGGACTCGTGGTGCACGGCCCGGATCCGGGCGGCGAGGCGGGCACCGTCCGCGTGCCGGGCAGCTCGGTCCGCAGCCGTCGCGCGCCAGTAGTAATAGCTGGAGCGGGCGATGCCGAGGAGTGTGCACAGCCGCTTCACGCCGTAGCGGCGCTGGTGGTCGGCAACGAACTGGAAGCGGTTCACCAGCGCGTCTCCCCGGCGAAATACTTTGCCGCCTTCCGCAGGATCTCGCGTTCCTCCTCCAACTCGCGGACTTTCTTGCGCAAAGCGACGTTCTCCGCCTCCAGCGGCGTCGGCGGTTCGGCGGGCACTTCCGCCCGGCGTCCCCGGGGCCGGCTCGCTCCAGCTGCCCGAACCGAGTTCCGCATGGTCTCGGGGTTGATCCCCAGATCGGCGGCGACCTGCCGGATCGTCGCCTCGGGCCGCGACTGGTACAGCGCGACCGCGTCCGCCTTGAACTGGGGCGGACAGTTCTTCATGACCACGAGATGTCCGTTCTCAGATCCTCAGGATCCAGTGTCTCGTGTGTCCAAGATCAGGGGTCAAGCCCCTGTCTTCTTCTCTGTCGCCTTCACCATCGCCTACTGGCTGATCATGTGGGTAGGAGCCGGCTTCATCCTCGGTGCGCTGTGCAGGGTGCTGCCTGGGCGGCGTGGCCCGGTCAAAGCCATCCCGCTCACACTGGCCTATGCGCTGCCTGTCGGCCTGAATGCCTCACTATCGTGGCTCACCCAGGAGAGCACCGCGAATCTGTCCCCGTCTGTGTTGGCCATGCTGCTCGTCCTCACCGTCACCGGCATTGTCATGGAGGTCGATACTTTCCGGGGCGAACGGCGCTACTGGCAGAGTCGTGTAGGGCTGCTTCTGTCGATCTATCAGATGCGCTACTTGTCCCTTCAAGTCGCCTACCTCGCAGCACAGGTCATCGCGATGATCAAATCTGGCAGTTCTTCGCCGAGCCCTCCCTGGCCCCCGGCCCCGACAACATCAGCAAGTGACGCAGCAGCATGCGGCAGGATGGACGTATTCGCCGTACCACGAAAAGTGGGTAAGGCGTCAAAGCCAGCCGCCGTCGAGCAAAGCTGGTAACCCGTCACCGCAGAGCGTTGCGCGGCACCTTCCTCCACGCTGCACCTCCCCGGCCGCACCAGGCGGGCGCGGTGGCCGGCGCGCAGTTCGTCGTGGCCGAACCGGAACACCTCGTATCCCCGGAACTTCAGGTCACGGTCGCCGGCCATGGTCGCGGCGTACTGCCCGCTGTCTGGCACGGCTCCGCCGACGCGGGTGAAGTGCTTGCTGCGAAACAGCAGCAGGAGCAGGCGGCAAGCCATGCCGCCCTCAGGAGCCGGCAGTTGCGGCGTAGCCAGCCAATTCGCCGGCCAGGCGTTGCATCACCGTGCGGTTGGCGCGTCGTATGGTGGCCCGGACGACAGGTGCGAGCAGGCGGTCGGCGAGCGGGGTGCGGGTCCAGGCGTAGGTGAACTCCACGTGGCTCCCGCCGGTTCGCGTAGGTTCGATGGTGTAAGTGCCGTGTGCCAGACGTCGGCCGGCCGCACTGACGTTCCGTTCGACGATGCGCCGCGGCGGCTCTGCCTCGACCACCTCGATGGTGACGTCGGTCTTCGTGCCGCCCAGTGCGGCGGTGACCGTGGCGCAAGATCCGATGCCGCGGCCGGGGCCGCTGTAGCGCCAGTTGGTCAGGTAGTGGTTGGTGAATCGCTCGTGGTGAGCGATGACATCGAGGAAGTCGTAGACCTGCTCGGGCGTCTGCGGTACGTCGATCGACACGGTGACAGGCTTCATGTACCGCACGGTACACAGGGCATGTACCAATTGGTACACTCCTGCAGTGGTGGATTCGGCCGACGCACATCCCGACCGTGAGGCAGCGCCCGGCAGGGGCGGGGACCGGCGTACCCAACTGGTGAACGCGGCCGTCGACCACGTCGCGGCACACGGCATCACCGACCTGAGCCTGCGTGGCCTGGGCGCCGCGATCGGCGTCAGTCACCGCATGCTGATCCACCACTTCGGCTCCAAGGAACACCTCCTCGTCGAGATCGTCCGCACCTGCGAGCAGCGCCAGCGTGATCTGCTGTCAGGGCTGGACCTGCAGCCCGGGCTCACACCCATCGACGCTGCGCGTCTGCTGTGGCAGCAGCTGACAGACCCCCGGCTTGCCAATCAGGAACGGCTCTTCTTCGAGATCTACGCACAGGCACTACGGGGCCGGCCCGAAGCCGTCCCCGCCCTCGAAGGACTCGTCAACGACTGGCTGGAACCACTCGCGGCCGCCGAGATCGCCACAGGGACCGACCCCGCCCTGGCCCGCAACCGCGCCAGGCTGGGACTCGCCACCGTCCGCGGACTGCTGCTCGACCTGCTCGCCACCGGCGACCACGACGGCGTCAACGCCGCGATGGAGGACTTCCTCCAGTTGTACTACGGCACGGAGTGACCAAGCAGCCAGTAGAGGGCGACGGGTCCGATCCGGGGATCAGCTCGGTCCCTTGCCAGGTTGCGGCCCTTGGCCTCATGGGGGCGCCCGATACGTCGGGGCGCGGCTACCAGTCCAGGTGTGCGGCGAGGAAAGGCGTGTGGTCGGGTGCGGCCTTGCGTGCGCCGAGGATGGCCCTCGCACTTTCGCCGACGGGGATGCGGAAGGGTGCCTTGTCGCCCTGGGCGATCGTCGCTGTCACGACGTCGGCGACCTCTTGGACGGAGACGGGTGCCGCGCGGAACGGGCCGAGTCTGTCCAGCAGGGGGCGGTAGGGGTTGCTGTCGTCGAGGTGGACCTGGGCGCGCTCGGCGCCCCCGGAGGTCACCGCGGGTGGCTGCACGACGTGCACGGACACACCGAAGCGGCCAGTTTCGATGGCGAGGACCTCAGCGAAGGCCTCCAGGGCGTGCTTGGTCGCGCTGTAGGCGCCGATCAGCGGGATCACCAGGCGGCCCTGGATGCTGGACATGAAGATCAGCTGCCCGCTCCCGCGCCGGCGCATCTGGGGCAGGAGGCCCTGCGCGACGCGCAGGGCTCCGAAGGTGTTGAGCTCGAACAGGTCGCCGAGCGCGGCGAGCGGGATCGTCTCCAGCGGTGCCCGCACGGTCGCTCCGGCGTTGCTGACCAGGACATCGACGTGGCCGGCCTCGGCCAGCGCCTGGTCGACCGAGGCCTGGTCGGTGACGTCGAGTGGCAGCTTCTGCGCCGCCGGCAGGTCTTCGAGCATGGTCACGTCGCGGGCTGTGGCGATGACCTCGTGGCCTTGTTCGTGCAGCGCTATCGCGGTGCCCTTCCCGATGCCCCGGGACGCGCCGGTGATGAGTACACGAGCCATGGATGGAACCCCTCATTTCCTGGCGGGCGGCCCGTGGTGGGCGGCACGCAACGAAAGGCCTCGCCGATCGGCTGCGGTTGCCGTTCACGCGACACCAGATGCTATGTAGGTCAACATACATAATTTGCTGGCGTCAAGAATGCGGAGGCCGACCCGGCGGGGCGCGGGCACCAGCGCGGTCTGTGCTCTCACGCGCGGGCCGGGCTTCTGGGGGGTTTCAGGCGGTACGCGGTCACCGCAGGGCAAGGGCGTGGCGGCCGGACACGCCAGGGTGCGGGGACAACGCGTGGTGGCACTTGAGCGGCCCGCCCGTCGGGGTGGCGGGCCGGGCCGGTGCCGGCGGGCTTCAGGTGCGGACGCGGTCGGCGCTCTTGGGAGACACGCTCACGGCATGGCTGACCAGTACGGCGCGTACCGACTCGTAAGGAGTGGGGCTGCGCAGGGCGCGGGAGGTGATCATCGCTCCCTCGATGCCCGCCATCACGGCGTCGGCGAGCACTCTCGCAGGGGCGCGCTCGACGCCGAAGGCGACGAAGTGGAAGGCCAGCCGGTCGGTCATCTGCGAGAAGGCACGGCGGCCGGTTTCGGCGATCTCGGCCGAGTCCTGTGTGGCGCCCTCAGTGATCAGTGGGGCGACGGCGCAGCCTCGCCCGTAGTCGCTGGCGATCATGCCGTCGCGGCCCAGTTCGACGTAGAGCTCGATCAACCGGCTCGCGGAGGTGGCCTGTCCGGCGGCACGGTCGATGATCTCGACCTGCTCGAAGGCGTGGGCTTCGGCGGCTTCGATCGCCAGCTGCGTCTTGCCTCCGGGGAAGTGGAAGTAGACCGAGCCGCGGGAGGTGCCGCTGAGCTCGAGCACGTCGGAGAAGGCCGTCGCGTTGTAGCCGCGCTGCCGGATCAGCTGCTTGGCGGCCTGCACCATCTTCTGCTTGGCGTCCGTTCGCCTTCCCACTCCCGCATCCTCTCCACGTAGCATGTATGCTGACCTACATAGTATCTGTACAGGGCGATAAGCCCAAGAGCGCAGCCACCTCGATCGAGGAGGAGCCTCTCGTGCCTTTCGTTGAAATCTCACCGCCGCCCCCTGGCCGGCCTGCCGCCTGCCTCGAGGCAGTCTGGCGGGCGGCGCACGAGGCACTGTCACCGAACGGTGCAGGAAGCCCGGCCCGAGGACGACTTCCCGCTCGTCCACCGGCACGACCCCGGCGACATGGTCTTCAGCCGCGACTTCCGGTTCGGCCCCCGCCGCGAGGAGTGGATCGTCGTGTTCATCATGATGACCTCCACGCTGCCGCAGGCCCTCGGATCGGGGCGAGCATGATCGCGAAGATCCATGGCAGCCCCGGCCGGCGCGGCCGCGCCATGACGGTCACCCGCCAGGTCCTGCACGCCTGACGAGCCCCACTGCCTGCGGCTCACCGAGCCCGGGCGGCACAACAAAGAGCAGACCGGTCTCGGACAGGTGGAGCAGACCGGTCTCGGACAGGGATTCATCATGACCACCGATCTCATTCACTTCGACGCGAGCGAACTCGCCGAGCTGATCCGCACCGGGAAGGTGTCTTCCGCCGAGGTGGTCCAGGCGCACCTCGACCGCATCGAGGCCGTCAATCCGCGGCTCAACGCCATCGTCACGCTCGCCGACGGTGCGCTGAAGGCCGCGAGGACGGCGGACGAGGAGCTCGCGGCGGGCGGGGACGTGGGGCCGCTGCACGGCGTGCCCTTCACGGCCAAGGACTCCTTCGACACCGCCGGAGTGCTCACCCAGCGCGGTTCGCCGATCTTCGCCGGGCGCATCCCGGACACCGATGCCACCGCCGTGGCGCGCATGAAGCGGGCCGGAGCGATCCTCCTGGCCAAGACCAATCTCCCGGAGTTCTCGTACTGGGTGGAGTCCGACAACCTCCTGACGGGCAGGACGAACAACCCCTGGGACCTCAACCGCTCCTCCGGCGGTTCCAGCGGCGGGGAGTCCGCGGCGATCGCGGCGGGGATGTCGCCGCTGGGACTCGCCACCGACCTGTCCATCTCGGTACGCGGGCCGGCGGCCGACACCGGGGTGGTGTCCTTCAAGCCCACGCACGGGCGTATCCCGATGACGGGGATCTGGCCGCGCGAGCCGCGCCGTGACTGGCATGTCGGTCCCATGGCCCGCAGCATCCGCGACCTCGCACTCGCGTACGGGCTGCTGGCCGGCCCCGACGGCGCCGACGGCTTTGCCACCGCCCCCCGCGAGTTCGACGCCGGCCTGGGCGCCTGGCCGGACCGGCCCGTGCGCGTGGGCTGGCTGGTCGACTCCGGACTCGGTCCGACCGACGCAGAGGTCGCGGCAACGGTGCGGGCGGCCGCCGACGCCCTGCAGACAGCCGGAGTCCAGGTCGACGCCGTCAACATCCCGGCCCTTGAGCGGGACAACCCCCTCGAACTGTTCAACCTGCAGCACGTCATGGAGGTGAAACCGGCCTTCCGCCAGGTCACCGCAGGGCACGAAGACCAGATGTTCACCTACTCCAAGACGCTTGCCGGCATGCCCGACACGTCCGTGGAGGACTACGTCCGGGCCGAACAGGGCATCGAGCGGCTCCGGGACGGATTCGCGGAGTACTTCCACCACTACGACATCCTGCTGCTCCCGGTGACAACGATCCCCGCACACCAGCACCAGCTCGGACAGTTCACACTCAACGGCCAAACCGTCGGTCCCTTCCACGTGTCGTCCACGACCGTCCCGTTCAACCTGACGGGACTGCCGGCCCTGTCCATGCGGTTCGGCACCAGCAGCGACGGCATGCCGATCGGCGTCCAGCTGGCGGCCACCTGGCACGCAGAGTCGACGATCCTGCACATCGCCTCGCTCCTGGAGACACTCAGCCCGGTCCGCGACCAACACCCCACCCTCTGACAACCGGCGAACCAACCCCCACCACCACACGACGGGCCCCACCCCAAGCGGGTGCCACGTCGCCGGCTGGAGCACGAAACAGCCACACACCAGCGACCCGCCCCCCCCTAGCGGACAGGCGTGCACGCAGGACTGCGGTGACGCCGGCGCCGAAGCGGCGGTCCGTGCCGTCGGCACCGGCGACCGGGCCGCCCGCGGGGGGCCTTGCTGCAGGCGACGTGAAGCCTGTCCGGCCACCTCCGCCGCATCGGCCTCCACGGTCCCATCGGCGGGGACGGAGACGGCCTCGCGCCCGGCGGTAAAGGTCGTAGGCTTGCGTTAAGCAAGTCTGGAGGTGCGAGATGCCCGGGCCCCACCGCGGAACCGCCGATGGACCGTGTCCGATCGGACGGGCCGCCGACATCCTGGGCGACCGGTGGACGTTGCTGATCATGCGCAATGCCACCATCGGGATGACGCGCTTCGACGAGTTCAAGGCCGAACTGGACATCGCCGACAACGTCCTGTCCAACCGTCTGCGGCAGCTCGTCGAGTCGGGACTGCTCGCGCGCGCCCCCTACCGGCCCGAGGGCGGCGGCCGGACCCGCGAGGAGTACCGGCTGACGCCGGCGGGTGAGGACCTGCTCCCCGTCCTGCACGCCATGATGGTGTGGGGGAACAGCCACAGCGAGTCCGCGCCACCGACACAGCCGATGCGTCTCGTGCACAGCGTCTGCGGGCAGTCGTTCGAACCCGGCCGCCGCTGCCCGCGCTGCCGCAAGCGGGTGCCGCGCTCCGAGACCGCCTGGGTCAGGCCCTGGCGAAGCGACCTCGCCCAGGTCCTGGGCGCCGCCGGAACCCCGTGAACCACCCCCGCAATGCCCGAAATGCTGGCTTTTGTTGAGAGAGTCCGTCCCGCGTCCTAGACTGGCTCCTACAAGACAAGCCAGAAGGGAGCCGGTCATGGTCCACCACACCACGACGACGCACCCCACGATCCGCGCACTCCCCCGCTCCGTCACCCGCCTGGAGATCCCGGCCGGAACGAACTACAAGCAGTTCCGGGCCCGCTTCGAGCAGGCCGTCCCGCCGCTGGACTACCGGCGCACCTTCGAGCTGGTCACCGAGCGGGCTTCGTGGAGCGCCGTACGCCAACTCGCGGACGAGGGCGCACCACTGGGGTTCATGATCTACTGGAAGTTCGACGCCCAGCCACTGTTCGGCGTGGCCGGCGACCAGGCCCGCTGCACCGAGTACCTGATGGGCAATCACACCATCGCCGAGCGCATGTACCGGCACGATGCCGGGGCCCTGATGTACGCGCCCCTGCGCACCACGATCCACGAATCCCCCACAGGCGAGGCGGTCTTCGCCATCGACCGACCCAGCGACACCGTCGCCGCGCTCGGCCGGCCCGAGATCACCGACGTGGGACGCGAACTGGACCGCAAGGTCGGCGCACTCCTCGCCCACCTCGGCGCCCCCGTGCCCGACGAACTGACCTGACCGGCTGGCAAAACCCCCGAGCAATCGGCCCGGCCGCACCGGCGGCCGACCCCGGCATGCAGCGCGTTCGCAGCCGCGGTCACCCAGCTCTCGCGAGCGCAGCTCGACCGATGGCACCGGCCGTGCGAGGCTCCCGCAGACTCGGAGAACGGCACGGTCCGCCCGGCCGCGTTCGACCAGCGGTCCCAGGCCCGCCAGGTGTTCCTCCGCGTCCGGTCGCCGGCCTCCCGGGTCCGGACCCTGGCCGAGCCGAGCGTGTTCACCCACGACCTGTGGTCGTCGGCCCCGTGACCCTGTGCCGTCCGGGCCCCCCTCCCGGCGGTCCCGCCCTGCGCCGCGGCCCGCTCGCACAGCCCGATCAGACCGCGCCCCGCACACCCGCCCCGCCGACCGCACGGCCACACCGAGATGAAGGTTCACAATGCAGTAAAAGCCGCAAAATGCACCACCGGCCGCAGTACCGTGGAGACCTGTCCCAGCGCGCAGCCCCGCGACCAGTTCTGGAGGAGGCCCGCATGGCAGATCGACTCGACATAACATCGCTGGCTCCCGGCGATCGCGCGGACGCGATCCGTGAATTCTCGTGGTCCATCAACGGCCGTATTGAGGTGGACCTTCCCCCGGACCCACATCACCTGAGAGCCAGCGCAACCACCAACGCGGTGGGGTCGGTGAAAATCTCGGAGATCGGCTGGAACGTGGCCCGCCTGCGCCGTGCCACCGCCTCGGTGGACGAGGACATGGTGCCGCACGTTCTCGTCCATCTCCAGGAAGCGGGGGTCTCCGCCTTCCACCAGGGAGGAAGGCAGGGTGTGATCCGGGCGGGAGAACTCGCGGTGCTCGAGAACGCGAAGCCCTACGAGGTCCTTTTCCACGGCACGATGCATTCGGTCCTCGTACGCGTTCCCACGCACGTCCTGGGGCTGCGGCCGTCCCTGCTCGACCAGGTCACAGCTGTACGACTCAGTTCGCAGCGCCCAGTCGTGGGTGCCACAGCAGCGCTTTTCACCCGGCTGGCCCGTAACCGGGCCGCTGTCGGCGAGGCTGAGACCGCCCTGTTCGCGCAGCCCTGTGTCGACCTGATCCGGGCTGTGGTCAGCATGATCCCAGGCCGTGACGATCTGGCCAGAGCGCCTCTGAACAGCACACTTCTTCTCCGTGTTCAGGAATACGTCCGCCTCCATTTGGCGGAATCCGACCTGACTGGGGCACGTATCGCCGCCGAGCATCATGTTTCCGTACGCCAGCTCTACCTGACCCTGTCCCGGGCGGGAATCAGCCTCGGCGAGTGGATAAGGACGCAGCGCCTCGAAGAGTGCAGGAGAGAACTCGCATCGCCCGTGCATCAGTTCTTGACGATCGAGGCGATCGCCCACCGGTGGGGGTTCGCCAGCGCAGCCCACTTCAGTCGGGTGTTCAAGGCGGCGTACGGTGTGAGCCCCCGCGAGTTGCGGTGGGCCACATGCGGCAGGGAGACCGGACTTCCATCGGCAACGGTGCCTTCCCGCCCGGGAACTCCGGCCTGATCTCCCGGACCGTCACCGGACCCGAGCGGCGGCGAAGAAGGAGCCGCCCGCCAGAGCAGGCCAAAGCCGCGAGACACCCGCCCCCAAGCCCCGGGCACTGCCGCAAGCAAGAGGCAGGAGTGGCCACCGCACGACGCTCACCCCGTCGGCCCACGTCGCACACGGCTGCACGGCGGGAAGCCCGCAGTCTCCGGTTCGCACAGCTGCGGATACCCCACGGACCTGCCCGGACGGCCGTCGGCGATCCCGGGGAAATTTTATGGTGGACGCAGAGAGGGGCTCCCCGGAGCCTCCTGCCCCGGTCGCGTGCACGCGAGTCCGGGAACCGGATGCCTTCAGTCCCGTTCAGGAGGACATCGTGATCGAAGCATTCTGCACAGACATCCAACCGCCCGCCGAGCGGGCCGAGTACTGGAGGGACGCCGTCCATAAGGCGTTCACCCGGCTGGAGATCCGCACCCAGGGGCCGGCCAAGCTCCACGGGGCGATACGCCAGGCCTGCGTCGCCGGCGTCCAGGCCAGCTACCTGGAGGCGAGCCCGCAACAGATGGCACGCACCGCGCCGCTCATCGCCGCCGACGGCGACGGCTCGCTCATCGTGAGCCTGCAACGCACCGGCGGCAGCGTCGCGACCCAGGACGGCCGCGAGACAACCGTGGCCCCCGGCGAACTCGTCATCCTCGACAGCCGCAGGCCCTTCGCCTTGAATTTCAGCGGCCCGGTGCGGCACCACCTGGCCACGGTCCCACGACAGCTGCTGGACCTCCCCGACTCGCTGCTGCGCCTGGCCACCGGCCGGAACTACTCCCCCGGCAACGGGATCGGCGGGATCCTCGCCTCATACGTCGACGGGCTCGTGACGACCACGGAACACTGCATCTGCGCACAGGACGCGAAACGGTTCCTGCGCCAGGGCATCATCGACGTACTCACCGCCCTGATCGCCCTGGAAGGCACCTCAGGGGAACAGGCCGCGGTGGAGCGGACCCTGCTGCAGCGCGTCCGCGCATACATCCGCGCCCACCTGGACGACCCCGCGCTCTCCCCCGCGTCGGTCGCGGCCGAGCACCACATCTCCGTCCGCTACCTGTACCAGCTCTTCCAGGACGAGCCCATGACGGTCGTCCGGTGGATCCAGCGCCTGCGGCTGGACGCCTGCCGCCGGGACCTCGTACGGCCGGAGCTCGCGGGCCACACGGTGGCGGCCATCGCGCACCGGTGGGGCTTCGCCAGCCACGCGCACTTCAGCCGCACCTTCCGGGCCGTCTACGGCCACTCCCCCGCGCAATGGCGGCAGACCGGCATCCCGCAGGCCGTACCCCAGCGGGCGATCGGCCTACCAACCCGCCAACCCGGCAGGTGACGAACCCGTGGTCACCCGTAGTGCCCAGCCCCTCCTCGCCCGGCCTGTTCTGCCGCGGGGTTCACGCAGGAGGCAGAGGCGGTGAACCAGGAGGCGGTGACGGTGTTCGGCGGGCTCATCGTGCGCCGGCAGCGCCTGGGGTTCATCAAAGTCCGCCGAGGAACGACCTGGGACACGGCCACCGCGGGCACACAGGTGCCGGCCGATCAGGTCACCGACCTCGTACGAGACCCAGCCGTCCGGCGGTACGAGGAGCAGCCGGCCGTCTCCATCACCGCAGTGCTCGGGGACCGGGACATCACCGGGCTGGAGGCAGGCATCGGCGCGTAGCCGGCACGGCCAAGCGGACTGCAGGGGCGCCGCCTTGGAGGCCGGCCACCCCGTGGTGTCCGTCGTGGCCCGTGGCCTGGCGGCACAGCCACCGCCTGCACGGCAACCTCATCGAGAAGCGTCGGCTCCTGGCCGGCGCCCCGGGCGAGGCCGCCCCTGCGCGGGGCAGAGCCACGGCAGGACTCAGTCGGTGACACCCAGGCCGGGCATCGCAGTGCCATCCACGCCGAACCTCACGTGTGTCACCGGTCGTACTTGTCGGTGTACTGCGGCCCGTCCGTCTCGGCCTTGCATCCCTCACTGTTGGTGGGCATGCCGTGGGAGACCACGAGCGCGTAGGACTGCGGGACGAAGTCGCAGCCCTTGCCGGACCACTGGGACGCAAGGAACGTCCAGCCGACGGCAGCGGCGGCGAGCGTGTATTTCGTCTTGGCGTTCATACGAGATCACGCCTCGGTTACGTAGGGTAATCGTGACCCAACTAGGGGTTATGCGTAAGTATGAACGGATTGCGCTCATATGCGCACCCCGGCCTCGGGGACCGGCACACCCCAGGGCAGTCGCCGCACGGGCCCGGAAAGCCGTTGCCGCAGGTCAAGCCGCATGGTGGTACCCACCGAGGACGCCACCGAGGATGCGGGTGCGCAGGAGTCCGCGAACGGGTGGTTTCGTTCGTCTTCGCGTCGGCCTCCACTTGGGCGAGGGCCACGACATGGCCGTGGGTGACCAGCGGCAGCAGGTGCCTGCGCGCCAAGGTGGAACGCGCCCAGCCCCTGGGCGCTTTGCCGTCGAGGACAACCACGGCGCAGCCGCCCGGGCGCGGGCGCCGCCGGCTGCCCCGTGGTGGGTGGCGATGCCGGTGGCGGCGTGGTGCCGGCCGGCCGGGTGGGCGCCAACCGCCCGGTCCAGGGCATCACCGTCCACGGTGCCCCGCACGCGCCGGTCGTCACGGGCGAGGGGGTGCGCCGCCACCCGGGCAGAAGACGGCTGGTACCGAGGGCCGCCGGCAGTCCGCCCGAGGCCCTGGCACCCCATTCGACGTTCCTGGCAGCACTGCCGTAGGCGGTGGGCAGCTGCGGTTCCCGCCGCCGTAGGCGTGGCGCGGCCCACCCACCCAGTGCCGTCGGGCCGGCGTGGGACCGGCCCGGGCGTGCGTGGTCAGCGGATGACGCGCGGCGGGGTGGCGGTGCCATGCACCCGCTTGGCGTGCCTGGCGTACAGGCGCGGCGCGAGGAACGGCAGGATCAGCCGCGCGGGCGGCGGAGCCTCGGCAAGGACCGCTTTGACCACCTCGGGGTCGCCCTCGTACATCGCCATGCCGAAGGCGAGCGGCAGGGCCTTCTTCGGCACTTCGCTCATGCCGTGCTCGCCCAGCTGCTTCCACTCGGCCGCGGTGACGTACTTCTCGGCCAGGGGGAGGATCCGCTGCTCCTCCATCGCCATGTGCTCCAGCAGTGCGGCCAGCAGCCGGTCGAACGCCTCCGCGAGCTCGTGCCCGCCGTGTGCGGTGGACCGCCACTGCGGCAGCAGACGCAGCGCCTGGCTGTTGGCGGCTTCGATGGCGTGGTGCTGCTCCTGCATGAGCGGCACGATGGCCTCGGCCTCCTCCCCGCCCCGCTGCTGCAGCAGCGGCCACAGGATCACGTCCTCGCCCTCGTGGTGGAAGTGCAGGAGGCCGCACACGAGCTCGGCGTGGGCGCCGACGACCTCCGAGCGCTGGACGTCGTACGGCGCGACGTCCCGCACCAGTTGCGGGAGCAGGCCGAATTCACGCCGGATCATGGTGTGGGCCATGTACATGTCTCGCACATCGGCCATGGGTTCGTCGGTGCTCGGGTTCACGGGTCCTCGATCGCTGGTGAAACAGCCGGCCTCTGCGGCCGACGAAGAAAGCCTGATCGCGCAGGACACCGCGTGTATAGAACCTCGGCGCCAACAGGACCTGCCGGGTGGCGAAGGGTATGCGGCCGGGGTGTCGTCCTGCGGCACCACTGTCGCCCTGGCCGGACACCGCCGCTTCCGGATCGGGTCGCCATGCATCCGGCACCCGTGGCGAGAGGTGTCGTGGCCCAGGACGGTGCGCGGCTGCATGCTGCGGTGCCCGTCCGGGGGTACAACCGCATCCGCGCCGGGTCGGTCCGCCGACGGGGGCCAGGGCCAAGAACCGATACCACCGTCGCAGGCACAGCCGCCGCGCCGGCCACACCGCACGCCGCAAGCAGCCCGACGCGGGCTGCTTGCAGCGTGCGGCCGAAGGTCATCACCGAGCTCAGCGACCGGTCCACCTCACAGGCCCGGCCCACTCCTGCCACCGCAGCCATCTTGGACAGACCCAGAGGACCTGCACCGCCACCTGAGCCGGCGCAACGCCAACGCCAACGCCCTCCGCCGCCACCGCGAACCAACGCGCCCGCATCCGCCCAGCGGGGCCAGCGCTCGCCGCATCCGCGGCGAGGAGGGCATCCGCCGGAGCGGACGCCCTCTCGCAGCCGCAGCCCGAATCCCGGATGGGCCCGCGTGTCAGCGTCGCCAGAACAGGTGGTGCGTCACGCCGCTCGGGCTGGGCACGACCTCCAGGTGGAACCGGTCGAGCAGTTCCTCGGGGGACTCCCACAGGCGCAGCCCCGACCCGAGCTTCACCGGCGCGACCGCCACATGCAGGGTGTCGACGAGGCCGGCATCCAGGAACGCCCGGATGGTGGTGACCCCGCCGCCAAGCCGGACGTCCTTGCCCTGCGCCGCTTCCCGCGCCCGTTCCAGGACCGTGGCCGGGTCGCCGTCGACGAAGTGGAACGTGGTGTCGGAGAGCGTGAACGAAGGACGCTGGTGGTGGGTCATGACGAACACCGGCGTACGGAACGGGGGCTCCTGCCCCCACCAGCCGCGCCACTCATGGTCGTGCCAGGGCCCGCGCTGGGGCCCGAACTTGTTGCGGCCCATGATCTCGGCGCCGATGTTGCGTGCGAAGTCCCGCGTGAAGTAGTCGTCCAGGCCCCGGCTACCACCGGGGTCGGTACGATTCGGCCAGCTCGCCGTCGCGCCGGCCCAGCCGAACAGCCGCTCGGGGCGGTCACAGCCGAACGGCCGCTCCAGGCTCTGGTCCTCACCGGCACCGATCCCGTCACTCGAGACGTTGAAGTTCATCACTCTCAGCAGCTGATCCACGATCTTCCTCGCCAGGTCCTGTTCGTCTTCGTGTGCTGCAGGGCGCCCCACACCAAGTCGTCGGACACGACCCAGC
>NZ_JBHWGA010000043.1:38509-41341 GCF_042733315.1 Streptomyces sp. NPDC059718 | reverse complement strand
GCGGCTGCGGGCCCGCGGCTGGCGGGGGGGGGGGGGGGGCCGCCCCGGCCGCCGGGGGGGGGCCGGCCCGCCCCCCCCCCCCCTCCACGTCGACCAGGACACGGCCGGATCGACAGCAGCCCGCAACCTTTTTCAGGGGCTGCGTCAGGACGCAGCCCCCCCTGCGGTGCGACGCATGTCGCCAGGTTCGCGTGCACTGCAGCGGACAGCGCCGGCGGCACGGGGTTCGCCACGGTTGAAGCCGTCAGCAGCCGGCGCCGGACGTACGTGCGCGAACGCCCGCAAGCGGGAACACCCCTCGCCCCATCCCGCCATACGCCGCATCTGGCACCAGATCAGGCACGACCTGACGGGACGCCGTTGGAGGTGCCCCGGCCGAGTCCAATCAGTAACTCTTAATTTAGGAATTATTATTGACGCGCGCCGGTAACCGCTGCAGGATCCCTGGAAACAAGATCGCAACAGGCGCGCGGGCATGGAGCGGTCCGGGAACCGGCCGCCGCACCCTCCACCAGGGGGCGGCGCCACGGGCTCACGGCCAGGACGCACCGGCACGCCTGATCGATCGGACAGCGAAGGATCCGATGTGAAACGACATCTCACCGCTCTCCTCGCCCTGGTGACCGGCGTACTGGCCGCGGCCGTGCCTGCGCCCGCCCAGGCCGCCCCGGCCGCCGCCGGCGCAGCCGTCACGGCGCCGGCATCGGCGCAGGTGCTGAGCCCGACGCCGTACATGGGCTGGAACACCTACTACGCGTTCGGTGGCGATCCCACCGAGGCCGAGATCAAGTCGACAGCCGACTTCCTGGTCAGCAGCGGCCTGCGCGACGCCGGCTACGAGTACGTCTGGATCGACGGCAACTGGGCGGCGCCGACGCCGCGCAGCGCGGCCGGCGACCTGACGCCCAACCCCGCTCAGTTCCCGAACGGGCTGTCGCCGCTGGTCGACTACATCCACTCCAAGGGCCTGAAGGCCGGCATCTACACCGACGCCGGCCCGTACATCCCGGGCAAGTGCGGACTGGGCAGCCACGGCTACTACCAGCGTGACGCGGACCAGTTCGCGGCTTGGAAGTTCGACGCGGTCAAGGTGGACTACCTCTGCGGGATCGCCGCGGACCTCGACCCCAAGACCGTATACACCGAGTTCGCGCAGGCGCTGCGGAACAACGCCAGCAAGCGCCCCATGATCTTCAACCTCTGCAACCCGGTGACCTCCCCGGACTGGGGCAACTACCCCGAAGAGCAGCAGTCGACGTACTCCTGGAGCTACGCGCCGCAGATCGCGCAGTCCTGGCGGACCTACACGGACGTGGGCTTCGTCGACGAGATCAAGTTCAAGGACGTGCTGCGCAACTACGACGCGAACGCCCGACACCCCGAGGCCGCAGGTCCCGGGCACTTCAACGACCCGGACTACCTCGGGCCCGAACACGGAATGTCCGACGAGGAGTTCCGTACCCAGATGACGCTCTGGTCGGTGGCGGCTGCCCCGCTGGTGATCGGCAGCGATGTCACCAAGCTGGGCAAGACCTCGCTCAGCACTCTCTCCGACCCCGATGTGCTCGCGATCAACCAGGACCCTGCCGTCGTCCAGGCCGTCCGCGTCGGCCCCGCCGGCACGACGGAGACCTGGGTGAAGCGGCTCGCCAACGGTGACCGTGCCGTGGTGCTGCTGAACCGGGGCGACAGCCCGGCGACGCTGACCGCGAAGGCGTCGGCGGTCGGGCTGTCCGGGGACCGGTTCACCCTGAAGAACGCCTGGACCAACCAGGTCACCGAGAGCGCCGGCACCATCAGTGCCGCCGTCCCCGCCCACGGCGCGGCCCTGTTCCGGGTCGGCCGGGCCACGGGCAAGCCCGGTGTCCCGCACGTGGTGGCCGGTCTGCCGCAGGTCACCCAGGTCGGCGACGACACCGTGCCGGCCGGGACCGCCCCGATGGTCGCCGGCGGCGACCAGGCCCGGGTCGAGGTCACCGTCCGCAACGACGGCGCGCAGCCGGTCTTCACCCCGCGGACCGAGCTGACGGTGCCCGCCGGCTGGACCGCCCGACCTCTCGGCACCGCGCCGAAGCTACTGGACTCCAACCGTTCGGTGACCCTCGCCTTCACCGTGACCCTGCCGGCCACCGCCGCGCCGGGCAGCACCGCGCTGACCGCCACCACGTCGTACGAGGTGATTGGCAACAAGCGGCTGCGGCAGGAGACGACCGCGCCCGTCGTGGTGGCACCGGCCGCACCGGACGGCGACGTCGTGCTGTCCCACCACCAGTGGATCAGCGCCACCAGCGGATGGATGAGCCCGACGGTCGACCTCAGCGTCGGCGGCTGGTCCCCGATCAGCATGCTCGGCCAGGTCCACCCGACCGGCATCGGGGTCGCCTCGCCCTCCACCATCCGCTACTACCTCGGCGACCAGTGCAGCCGGCTCACCACCACCGTCGGCATCGACGACGCGGTGCGCAACGTCGGCCCGGAAGGCGGCACGTCGACCTTCCAGGTCATCGGTGACGGCAAGGTGCTGTTCGACAGCGGCGTCCTGACCCGCGACGACACCCGCCAGGCCGACGTCGACCTGACCGGCGTCCGGGTCCTCGACCTCGTGGTCGGCGACGCCGGCGACGGCGGCTACAACGACCGTGCCAACTGGGCCGGCCTGAACGCCACCTGCTGAACCCCGAACAGCCACACAACACCATGACGCCGTGGGGGGGGGGGCGCGCGCCCCCGCGGCGTGGCGGGCCCCGCCAACGGGCGGGCCACCGCCCACGCCCCCCCCCACAAAAACGGCGGGCCCCCCATGGTTGGAACCCCCCAAGTAGCGACAGAAAC
>NZ_JBHWGA010000043.1:0-38499 GCF_042733315.1 Streptomyces sp. NPDC059718 | reverse complement strand
ACTCCTAGCGTGACAGGGGGGCGGCCTTCCCCCACTTCTTCATAACCCCAAACCCAAACAAACACACGTGCGGCGGGGGGGCGCTGGCGGCGCCCCACGGCGTCATGCCGGCCCAGGACAAGGCGCGGACAACGTCAAACGCACACCAACACAAACAGGACGGGCCGACTATGGATGCAACCAGCAAGTGAGCGACAGAACCAGTATCGAAGCGTTCCGTTTCGCGTGACGAACCAGCCTCTGCCATGATCTGACCCCACGTCGGCTCAGGGCGTAGCGCTAGCCGGGCCGCGCACGCCCCGTTGACGTCATCACGGAGGAACGCATGGACTTAACACTTGCCCAAACGGTGGCGGCCAAAGTCGCCGAGGGCGCCCTCGGAGCTGCGAGTTCCCGCGCCCTGGACGCCCTGCTCGACATGATCCGGCAAAGGTTCCGCCGCGACGGCGAAGCACTGTCCGCGCTCGACACGGCTACAACGGACCCAGAACCCCTGATCGCGGCGCTGTCGCTGCACATCGAGCGAGACCCGGACTTCGCCGAGGATCTGCGCGACTGGCTCAGGGACACCGAAGCAGATCAGGGCGCTGTGCCCG
This sequence comes from Streptomyces sp. NPDC059718, assembly GCF_042733315.1. Taxonomy (NCBI): domain Bacteria; kingdom Bacillati; phylum Actinomycetota; class Actinomycetes; order Kitasatosporales; family Streptomycetaceae; genus Streptomyces; species Streptomyces sp. NPDC059718. The sequence goes on along the minus strand of NZ_JBHWGA010000043.1, from coordinate 37,903 downwards.
CTTCAACGCTGCGGCACAGCACGCAGAACACGATTTCCGGCACCGTCCATGGCCACGTCATCCAGGGCCGGGACCTCAAAGGCCGCTTCAGTTTTCGTGGCCTCCGTGGCCGGGGGGAGTAGCAGGTAAGTGAGCGTCGACTCCTCCTCCTCGCCCGACCGCACCAGCAACGCCATCAGCGATGGTTCACAGATCAGCGGCAACGCATACCAGGCCAAGAACATGCACTTCGGTGCACGTTCGACGGGGATTACCCTCATCGCTCTCGCCGGCGTCGTCGGACTGACCTTCCTTGGCTTCACCATCGCCGGTTCGGGACCGGCGGGTGGTTCCTCACCGGCTGCGGCGGACGCGCCGAAGTCGCCGACCGCATCCACCAGCGCATCGCCCCCGCCCAGCTCGCTGCCCCCCTCCCCCAGCACCCCGGCAGCGTCTGCACCCGCGGCACACCAATCCTCGGAGCCGGCTCAGGCCCGTCCCTCCGGTGGCGCAGGCGGCGCTGCTCCCACTGCGACAACAGACGGCTCCACCACGCAATGCCGAAGCCACACTCCGACGAGCATCGGAGGCATCGCCACCGCCAACCCCTGCATCAGAATCGAGAGCAACAACAAGATCTACATCTACGACAACTTCACCGCCCAGAAGACAGGCCAGTTCACCCTGTTCATCTGGCTCATCGACGGTACCGGCACACCCATCCGCAAACAGATGCGAGCCTGCCCGATCAATTTCAAAAGCGTTGGCCAAACGCAAGCATGCTCCCTCCGCGGCATCACCCCTCCAGGACCCGGGCAATGGGCAGCTGCCGTGACCGCCGAGGCCGGCACTCACACACAACCTGGCCTCTGGGACTCCCCATACAAGGGAACTCAAAGCGGAGCCGTAGTCTGGGATCCCGCTGACAGCTAACGGCTTGGGGAGCGATAAGAATCTGGGCAGGCTCGGCTGAGCAATCCGCCTGGGATTGATCAGCAGGACGTCGGGCGGGCGTCGGCGGCGAGGACGAGTTCTTTGCTCGTCTTGCGGCGGGTGGCCCGGCGCGCTGACCGGTCGGAGACCAGGCCGACTATGGCGGCTTGGGTCTCGGCGAAATCTTCGCGGCGGCCGGTATAGCGCTGCTGGGGCCGCCACTGCTTGTACTCGGCGTTGGCGTGCTCCACGCAGATCCGGTCGGCGGACTGTGCTCGGCGTTCGTGCCGCCAGGCGTGCTGTTCGCCGAGGGTCGCGTCCCTCTTCGGCTTGCGGGGTGGGGCGGCGACCTGTTGTGGGAACTGGTTGGCCAGGCCTCGATAGCCCTCGTCGACATGCACCTTGACGCCGGGGCGGCAGCGCAGCTGCTCGGCGATGCCCTCGGTGCGCACCGCGGTCTGGTCGTGCATCCGTCCTGGCCGCGCGACCCCACAGAACAGGGTGCGGCCCTGGCCGTCGCTGAACGTGGTGGTCTTGATGGTGTTCTGCTTGCGCTTGCCGGACACGAACGCCTTGCGGCCCGGACGCCCGGCCTTCGGGCGTCTCACCTGCACGTCGGTGCCGTCGATGCGCAGCTCGACGTCCTCGGCCTCGGCGTAGGCGAACACGTCCTCGATGGTGCGCAGCCGGATGCCGGGCTGGTCAGGCACGGCGAACCCGCGCGCCGCCAGCAGCGGCCGGACCTGCCGGATCGCGGCGGACACCGTGGAGCGGTCCACTCCTAACAGCACAGCCAGGGCCGAGTGCCGAAGATCGTGTCGCAGGTGCGCCAGCGTGGCCAGCACCCGGTCGACGAACACCAGACGATGCTTCGGGCCAGCACCGGCCTCGCGGCGGCGATCGCCGCCGCGCCGCTCCCGCAGCGCAGACTCCTGCTGCGCCTCCCATGCCGGGGCGAGCTCAGCGACGAGTTCGGCAAGATGCTGTCGGGATATGCCCGATAGGGCAGGATGAGACAAGGCCGTGCGGGCTGATGACTTCACATCCACGGGCGCCGCGCCTCGCGCCGCCTAGGCCTGCCGCCGCTCCCACTGCTCCTTCGTGATCTCGTACCGCACACCCCCGTGCTCGGAACCCTCGACCGCCATCATGTCGTCCGGCGTGGGGATGCTCTCCGCGAGCGTCATCCCGAGCTTCTTCATGACGTTGCGCGAAGGGCGGTTCACGGTCATCGTCTCGGCCCAGACCATGCGGATGCCGAGCTCGGCGAACCCCTTCGCCAGCAGCGCCTGCGAGACCTCGGTGGCGTAGCCCCGGCCCCAGGCCGCCTGGCGCAGGCGGTAGCCGAGTTCGGCCTCCTCACGCGGGCCGCTGCGCAGCGGACGCAGGCAGAACCAGCCGACGAACGCGCCGCCGTCCTTCTCGTACGCCGCGAACAGGCCGAGGTCGTGATCCCAGCGCTCGTAGCCGGCGAGGATGCTGGGGATGACGAGGTCACGGACCTCCTCCGGCGGGGTCGGAGCGCCGCCGGTCAGGTAGCGCATCACCGCCGGGTCGCTGTCCAGCTCGATCAGCAGGTCCGCGTCGGCGGCGGCGAAGGGGCGCAGGGTCAGGCGCTCGGACTCGAGGTAGGTGGTCACGTGAGGATCATGGCCGAGACGGGTCTGACGGTCCAAGGCGTTTTCGGGCTGCGTCTGTCACCGGGGCTGGAGGAGCAACAGCATGGCACTGCCGCCTGCACGTCACGGCCAGGGACCCGCCTCTATCGCTCCCCAAGTCGTAATGTCGCAGGGCTCCACGCAGTAGCCCGTCCCGCACCGGTCAGACGGCCAAGGCTCCTTTGGCACCGGTGGCATCGGTGACGGTGAGCACACGGCGTAGGTGCTCTGCGCGCCCACGACGTAGCGCGTATCGGCTTTGCTGATCGGTCGTACGAAGCGCTGTGGGGCCCGGGATATTCGGGCCCCACAACGCATCCGCACCGCTGACCACCGCGTTCACCGGCGAGATTTCTCAGGTCGGGCGAAGATCAGCGCGAGCACGGCCAGGCCGACGACGACGATCCGCATGGCAGTGAAGCACCGAGCCGGGAGCGATGCCCGCGAAGGTCGGAGAACGCCTGGCCGATGGTGACCGCGGGGTTCGCGACGGAAGTGGAGGCTCTCGGCGACGTGCCTTGCATTGGCACGCTACGGCTTCGGCTGTGCTCCTCTGGGCGCAGCAGCATGACCTATCACCCGGTACATGCCGATGGAGTCGTGCGTGGCGGTGTCGGCGAAGCCGAACTTTTCGTAGAGGTGGCGGGCGGGGCCGTCCGCGATCAGCGAGACGTAGGCGGTGGCGGGGGCCCGGCGCTCCAGTTCGTCGGTGAGAGCAGCCATGATGCGCCTGCCGAGGCCGCGTCCTTGGTGTCCGGGGTGAACGCATATGTCGACGATCTGGAACGCGGTACCGCCGTCACCGATGATGCGCCCCATGCCGATCGGCTGCCCCTCGTGGTGGACGAGCACTCCGTACCAGGTGTTGGGCAGGGCAAGCGCAACCGCCTCGGGGGCTTTGTCCGAGAGCCCGGCCTCGGTGCGCAGTCGGCGGAAGACCTCGTCGGAGGGCACACCGGGGCTCAACTCGTAAGGGTCGTACACGCCGGTCTCTTTTCTGGTGCGGGCGGGTGTCGGCTTTGGCCTACTCGTTCTTGGCCGGGATCAGCCACGGGGCGATGACGGCGGAGGCTGCGGCCATGCCCGTGGCGGCGAGGAACGCGTTGTCGAATCCTGAGGCGGCTTGGGCGACGCCCGTGTGGACGGCGATGCTCGTGGCGGCGGCGGTGGACGCGGCCGCGGCTCCGATTGAGGCGCCGAACTCGTGGAAGGTGCTGACGATGCCTGACGTGACCCCGGCCTCGTGGGGTGCGACGCTGGCGAGTGCGGTGGTGGAGGCGACGACGAAGAGGGCGCCCAGTCCCGCCGCAGCAACGCTCACGCCGGTGACCATCGCGGTGGTTCCGGACCAGAGCACCGGTACGAGGAACCCGGCCGCTGCCACGGCCAGGGCGGCCACAGCCAGCAGTCGTGCTCCCATCCGGCCGATCAGGGTGCCGGCGACGGTGGCGGCGGCCATGGTCAGCAGCGCCACCGGCAGGAACAGCACGCCGGTCATCAGGGCACTGTGGCCTTGTCGGTCCTGGAGGTAGAAGGAGCCGAGGAAGAAGACCCCCACCATCAGCGCGGTGGCGACGGCGATCACGAAGGTGCCCGCCACGACCGGGCGCCGGCCGAGCAGGCGCAGGTCCATCAGCGGTGCGGCCGCCCGGCGTTGCCAGGTGGCGAAGGCGGCGTAGGCGGCGGCTGCTGCGGCAACCAGGGCGATGGTGGCGGCGTTGACCCAGCCGTGGTCGCCGGCACGAATGAGGGCGTAGATGAGGGCACCGGTCGCGGCGGCCACCAGGGCGGCGCCGGGTATGTCGAGCGAGCCGGTGGCCGCGCGCGGCAGGTGGGGCAGGATCCGGGCGAGCAGGACGAAGACGATCACGCCGACGGGGACGTTGACGAAGAAGACCCAGGCCCAGCCAGGGCCTGCGGTGATCAGTCCGCCCATCAGCACGCCGAGGGCGGCTCCCCCGCCACCGAGTGCCGACCAGATGCCCAGCGCGCGGTTTCGTTCGTCGCTGTCGAACAGCCGCACCACCACGGACAGAGCGGCAGGCGAGAGCATCGCGGCGCCCGCCCCCTGGACGATCCGGGCGGTGAGCAGCAGCGGGGCGCCGGTGGCCAGTCCGGCGGCCAGGGATGCGGCGGTGAAGACGGCAAGGCCGGCCAGGACGACCCGCTTGGGGCCGAACAGGTCGGCGGCCCGGCCGCCGAGCAGCATCAGGCTGCCGAAGGTGAGGGCGTATCCGCTGACCACCCAGGTCAGTGCCGCGCGGTCCAGGCCGAGTTCGGCGCCCATGTGAGGAAGTGCGATCGCAACGACGGTGATGTCGAGGATCAGCATCAACTGGGCGAGTCCCAGCAGCCCCAGGACTGGCCAGCGCATCGGATGCGGTGTCTGCGATGCGCTGTGGGTGGTTGTTTCCGTGTCTCTCATGACGCTCAACCCCTCATCACCAAACCGTACAGCGATGTTCAGGTTATACACGTGGGAGACCCAAACCAAACAGGGTTGTTCGAGTTCTGAGGTACCGTGGGCACATGAGCAGCAAGAGCACCACCAAGCGCGCCGACGCTCTGCGCAGCATCGAGGCGATCGTGCAGGCCGCGGCCGAATGCCTCGGGCGAAACCCGGACGCGAGCCTGAGCGAGATCGCGCGGGCCGCGGGTGTGGGCCGGGTGACGCTGTACGCGCACTTCACCTCCCGGGCGGAGGTCGTCGATGCGGCGATGAGCCGCGCCCTCGACCGGGGCAACGAGGTGCTGGACGCCGTCGACCTGACCGGTGATCCGCTGCTCGCCCTGGAGCGCTACATCGATGCCGGCTGGCACCTGGTGGATCAGGCGCAGGCGCTGCTCGTCGCCGCCCAACGGGAGCTTCCCGCGGGACGTATCCGGGAGTTGCACGCCGGGCCCGCCGCCCGGGTCGAGGCGCTGGTTGCCCGCGGACGGGCCGAGGGCGCCTTCCGTACGGACCTGCCCATCGCATGGCTGGTCAATGTCCTGCAGGCGGTCATGCACAGCGCGACGGAAGAGATCCGCGCCGGCCGTCTGAACCCCGACCGCGCGGCCGGCCACATCACGGCCACCGTGCTCGCCGCCTTCACACCGCCGGGCACCCCGGTACCCGAGCCCCGCGGCGGAGCCTGACACCGGCGGCCCTCCGCGAAAAGCTCACCGGCAGTTCCAGAATCAGCCCCAGATAGCGTGTAGGCATCTGGATGGCGTCCCCGGACGGCTGCCGTCCCGCACCGCTGCTCACCCAGTTGTCCCCAACCAGCACCCGCAGAACACGCCTCGTCGGTCGTCGGGCCCGAGGTGACGGTGCCGCCGAACTGGTCGATCCAGTTCCGGATCCACCCGGCGGGCGGGTCGTCGGCGGAGAGGGGCTGTGAACGGTGAGGTGACTTCGGATTACTTTGCGGAGAGCCGGGTCTGTGTCGCCCGGTAGCGCGATGGCGAGATTCCGTATCGGCTGGTGAAGGCCTGGCGCAGCGTCTCGGTGGAACCGAACCCGCACCGAGCGGCCACGCCCGCCAGCGGAAGCACGGTGGACGAGAGCAGGTGAGCGGCCGCCTCGGTGCGGGCCTGGCGTACGAACCGGGCCGGCGGCTGCTCGAGGTGTTCCACGAACAACCGGGTGAGGTGGCGCGTGGTCACACCTGCGCGAGCCGCCAAGGCCGTCGCGTTCAGGTCGTGGTCCAGATGGCTCGTTATGTGCTCGACGAGCTGTCGGACCACGTCGTCCCTGGGCGGCGGAGAGGCGGTGAACAGGCTCATCTGTGCCTGGTTTCCCGGCCGCTGCAGGTAGGTGACCAGATCCCGCGCCACTTGGCGAGCGAGCTCGGCACCGTGATCCTCCTCGATGAAGGCAAGTGTGAGATCCAGGGCGCTGGTGATGCCGGCCGCCGTATAGACGTTCCCGTCGCGGATGTAAATGGGGTCGGAATCCACGGTGATCTGCGGGTGTTGTGCGGCAAGCTGGGATGCGAACCGCCAGTGCGTGGTGGCGCGGCGCCCGTCCAGCAGTCCGGTGGCGGCCAGGATGCCGGCCCCGGTACACACCGATGCCACCCGGCGGCTTTCTCTGGCCAGGCGGCGGACGTGGCCGACGAGCCGCGGGTCGGCGGCGGCCCGCTCATGTCCCAGGCCGCCCGACACGATCAAGGTGTCGAGCGGACCGGTGAGTCGTTCAAGGGATTGCTGACTTTGCAATGTCAGGCCCGAGCCACAGGTGATCGGTTTGCCGCCCGGACCTGCCACACGGACGCGATAGGGGCGGGCGGGAGTTCCGAGCCGATTCGCCATCCCCAGGCTCGTGGTGACGCAGGCGATGTCCAGCAACTCGGCCGAGTCGTACCCGACGATCACGATCAGACGTTCGTCCACGCGGCGACCCTACAGCGAAGCGACAGGCACCCCAGGATTCCGGACATCTCATGGGCCGCCGCCTTCTCGTGGGACCGGCCTGACCAACAGTGGAGCCATGACAGACACCACCACTTCGGGTGATCCCTTGATGATCGGCTCCGCTCAGGACGACGAAGCACCTTCCACCTGCGGACGGGACGGTTCGAAGACCGCCACCGCCGGCGTCGTGGCCATGCTCAGGCACCGATGGCCCACATGGCTCGCCCTCGTGTTGGCGGTCGCCACATTCGCCGACGGCCTCCCGGCTCTGGAGTTCCTGGCGTGGCTCCTCGTCGTCATGTCGGTCTGCTACCCGATCTTCGGGGCGCTGCGCGGGGAACTTCGCAAGGCAGGCGCGCTCGTGCTCCAGATGGCAGGGCTGCTCGGCTTCGGTGCCCTGGCCATGGTGGCGCTGGCAATGGATCACGGCCTCGGCTGGTACGTCCTGGCGACCGGTTGGCTCGGGCACGCCGCCTGGGATCTGCTCCACCACCGCACCAAGGCGGTTGTCCCCCGGGCGTGGGCGGAGTGGTGCTTCGTCGTCGACCTGCTCGGCGCCGCCGCGATGATCTTCATTCAGTAGCCGTACGGTCCTGGACCCCGGCCGGGAGAACAGCCGGCGCCTGGACCCGGTCGTCGACCGGGTCCACGCCCGCCTCGGGCCGGGCACCGTCACCCGGGACGCATTCGCCCACCGCCGCCAGAGCGCCTGCCCCAGGGCGGCCCCGGTAGGTTTCGCGCGGGGCGCTCGTTCAAACTCCCCACTTCGTTGAACGCTGGACGAAGTAGGCCGTCTGCACGGGCCTCTTCGGGCCGCTGCACACGGGCTATCGGCGCATGCTCCTTGGTCGGGAGCGAGACCGGACGACATACCGTCCTACGGACGGGATGTCGGGATCCGACGCGGATCGGCCCCGCGTCCGATCGGGTCGTCTTTCTGCTCGGCCCATGCGCGCCTGATGCACCCGGCTTCCGATTGAGCCATGAATGAAGCGATAAGTGGGATTAATTGCCGCTTGTCACTCCATCGAGCTCGAAGGAGACGCAGGATGCGTCGTTTCAAGGCAATGGCGCCGATCGCGGCCACGGCGCTCGCCGCGGTCCTCGCCTACGGACCGCTCGCACAGGCCACCTCCCCGGACCGCGACCCCGGCCCGCATGGTGACGGCGAGAAGGTCATCACATTGGACGACTCCGTGAGGGAATTCGCCACCACCGACCTGGGTGGCCGGGGCATGAGCCTCGGCGACGAGGCCATCGGCTTTTCGGACTTCTTCCAGAACGGTCGCAAGGTGGGCACCGGCGGCTTCGTCTGCACCGTCGTCAGCCTCCAGAGGAGTCTGCGGCAGTGCGAATCCACCCTCCGGCTGACCCAGGGCGACATCACCCTGCAAGGCTTCGCGCCTTTCATCGTCAGCTTCCCGACCAGGTTCACGCTCGCGATCACCGGCGGTACCGGCGCCTACCGCGACGCCCGCGGCTATATGGACGGCGTCAACATCGACTCCTCACATGCCAGGCTGACCGTCCACCTCACCAGGTGACCTCCGGGCACCGCTCGCCACGCCCCGGGGTGCGGCGGAACCGGCACGCAGGGGCGGCCCAACCCTGCCGCACTGCTGCTTGACGCTCCGCGTCCGGAAACCGGGACCGCTCTCCAGGCCCTGCGCGCCAAGCAGTACGGCGGCGAGGCCTCGGCTCAACTCCTCATCGACGAAGCCGAAGTGATCGAGGGGAGCTGGTCGCCGCCCAACAGGAAGGCCGGGCACCGGACACGGACCTGATGCGATGGGTCTGGCAGCAGATGCGGGCAGCGGCGGTTCCCGCGGCGATCGCCGTGGCCGGAAGCACGACAGGGGACCTGGTCACCCAGCTCGGTCAGTCGAACGGCGCCTGACCGATCCGTCTATCCCTCCCATCCCCGCGCGACCTCCGACTGCGGAACCTTGCTGCCCTCACGCTCGCAACGATTCTCGTCACACGCTCCAGAAGGAAAGGCCCAGGCCGGAAGATGGCTTCCCGGCCTGGGTCCTGTGCCGTCCAGAGCAGTAGAGCCGTCCGCAGCGTCCTCGTCGTCCTTCGCGGTCAGCCGGTTACGGCGCTGTGGGCTGCTCGGCCTTCCCGTTCACCGCGGCTGACGGTGCGGTGAACGGGCCGACCTGCCCAGGCTGGTACTCGCCATCAGGCCATGCAACGGGCGAAGACCTGCACAGTGCCTGAGGTCTTCGACTCGTTCTGGAATGTGATCTGCCACTGCGTGGCGCTCATCGCACGGTTGTCCGTCACGTCGATGCTGGCGGAGGACACCTTCCAGCCACCGCTGATGGCATTGGTGCCCGCAGGGCAGGTGACAGTGACGGCCTTGCTTTGGTTGGCCGCAATCGACCCCACCGGACTGTTCACGGTGTCGGGGGACGAGGCGGTCACTTCCACAGCCAGCGCAGGGGACGCCAGGCTGAGAGCCAGCGCGGGGGCGGCGGCCAGAGCGAGGAGCTTGGTGCGGGTCATGGTTCGACCTCCTTGAGTGGCTCGCGCATTCGCAACGAATCGAACGCACGACCACCAGACTGAGCGGGGCGGAAGGGAACCGCCATTCGATACCCCCATAAGAGTGAAGAAATGCCTACCATTGTTTATTGATCGTGGCCGAGTGGGGAAAGCGACCGCCGACTGAGCGCTGATGCAAGGCCGTTTGCCTGGCTTCTTTGGCCGGTCCAGCCTGGCGCTTGCTCGAACAGTGCCTGGCTCAGGACGGTGCGCATGCGTCGCTGCCCGATGGCGGTCCCGATGTCAGGCCCTGACGGGTCACCGCGCAGGCCTCCGCAGAGGACTGCGGCCGGGTGCTTTTGCAGCATGTCCCACATCTGGTCGGTCATCCGCACTGCACCGGCGTCGAGGATCTCCCAGACCCCGCGCAGAACACCCCGAGGTCGGGGAAGGGGAACATTTTTCACCGCACGCACATCGTCGGCGACAAGGTGGGCGGCGACTGGGTGAACGAGAACCTGTTCACCGGGTTCTCGCGCATGAACAAGAGCGGCATGCGGCGTTGCGAGATCAAGATGGAGCAGCAGTTCGCGGCCGGAAAGCGGGTCATGTACACGGGCAAGCTCAACTACAGCCACACCGCGGGAATACCGGACAGCATCACCATGTCCGCCTACACCGAGGACGGAGTATCGTTCCACAGCGTCTTGGTCCAGCACAGCACGGATTGGCAGAGGACATGCTGAGGGTCGAAGAGCTGGAGGCCGCGCTTCCGTCGATGACACGGTGGCGTGTGCCTGGTGGGCGCAACGTGGACTGGACCGCTCTCGAGGCGACCCTCGGGACGGCGCTGCCCTCGGACTTCCGCTCTCTGGCGGAGGCGTATCCGGTCTTGGTCGTCGACGACTTCCTGATGGTCTCCGCTCCCCGGCCCGGCGCCGAGGCGTCATGGGCGTCCGCGTCCAGGGAGGACGAGATCCTTCAGGATCTGTACGAGATGGGCGACACCGAGGGCTACGTTCCCTTCCCGCAGCCGGGAGGCCTGATCTCCTGGGCGGCGTCCTATTCGGGGGACTCCTTCTACTGGCGGACAAGCCCTGCGGACCCGGACGCGTGGCCCGTGGTCGTCCGCGGAGACAACGGCGACTGGTCGGAGTTCCCGGTCGGCGTTGTCGAGTTTCTGGCCGGCGTGTACGGGCGCACCATCCACGTGCCGGGCATGCCCGGGGACTTTCCCAGCGACGACCCGCAGGTGCTGGGCCTGAGCGATCGCATCGACTGATCGGCAGCTGATCCGCAGGCACATGTGAACAGCGATCGCCCCCGGGGTCGAAGCTGATCGGGCTCGTTGACCGCCGACACAGGGTCTCGTTCCAGTAGTCGGCGCTTGGAAGTGGGACGAGCGACTGAGGCACGGCGCCGGCCCAGGGCCCGTCTCGATGAGGTGCACCAGCGTCCAGGTGGCCCCGTAGTAGTCGTCGGGCGTTACAGCAGACGGGAGATGGTCCGGGGAGGCTGTACGACCGGCAACTCGGCAACGCCGAGACCCTCTCCTTACGGGTATGAATTTCCGGAAATAACAGGACGGTCGCTGCGCGGTCGGCCGAGCTGTATCCTCCGCGTTCGTGCAGACCAGCCCCCGTTCCGATGCGGCGTCCCGAACCCAGGCGCGTCGCGGCGTGCCCCGCGAGACCGCCGCCACGCGACCTGTCTTCGTCGACCCCTCCGGTCGGCGGCAACGACGGGTGCGCCGACTCGGCTGGCTGCTGGCTGTGCCCGCCGGCGCGTACGTCGCCCTGCTGCTGAGCGCCGCCCTCGGGGGTCCGAGGGTCTCCGCGCCGTATCTTCCGCTCCCCGAATCCGACCACCGCCCGGGTGTCTCGGAACCCGGCGTTTCCGGGCCCGGCCGGGGCTCACCGACCCCGGTGAGCAGCCAGGGCAGCGCGCGACCCAGCCGTGCGGGGACCAGCACGACCGGAGCCGATGCCCGTCCGGCGCCCGCCGCCACGGCGACCGCGGTGGCGGTCACTACGCCTCCGGCCTCGGCGCCCAGCGCCAAGCCCTCCCCCGCGACGACGCCACCGGCTGCCCAGGCGACCCACGGCAAGAGCACCGCCACTCACCCCGCCCCGGCCCACAGCACTGGTGGCGGCCGCCCCTGACCCGGGCAGCTGATCCGTCGAAGAGAGTCCCCGATGCCGCACGCCCACACCCGCACCGCCACCCCCCGTTCCCGCAGACGGGGTGACCGTCGGGGAGTCGCACGCAACACGCCGCTGCGCACCCACTGGCTGCTGCTGACGGTGCTCGTCCTGACGCTCAGCGCTGCCCTGCTCATCCAGGGCTACACGCAGCACATGTTCGGCATCAGCGACGACTCCGCATCGGCCGGCGGCCCTTCCGACCACGTGCCCGCCGCCGTCACCCATGGCGGTCCGGTGATCGACAGCGCGGCAACCGCGCCCCGCACCGCCCGCCCCCGGCCGCACACCATCGCCCTCACCTTCGACGACGGCCCTGACCCGACGTGGACGCCGAAGATCCTGGACGTGCTGCGACGTCACCACGTCCACGCCACCTTCTTCGTCGTCGGCACCCAGGTCGCCGCGCACCCGGAGGTGGTCCGACGCATTCTCACCGAGGGGCACCAGCTCGGCGTCCACACCTTCACGCACGCCGATCTCGCGGGCATCCCTCCCTGGCAGCGCTCGCTCGAGCTGCGTGAGGCCCAGCTGATGCTGGCTGGAGCCACCGGAAACACCAGCTCGCTGCTGCGCCCGCCGTACTCCTCCACCAACGAAGCCCTGGACAACCAGGATTGGGAGGCGATCCAGGAGGCCGGAGCGGACGGCTACCTGACCGTACTGAGCACGCTCGACAGCCAGGACTGGCAGCGACCGGGGGCGGACCGGATCGTGTCCAACTCCCTGCCTCACGGGACCGCCGGCCAGATCCTGCTCATGCACGACGGCGGCGGGAACCGAGCCCAGACCGTCGCCGCCCTCGACCGGCTGCTGCCGAAGCTCGCCGCCCGCGGTTTCACCGTGACGACCGTCGGTGCGGCCGTGAACGTCCCGACGGCCGTCAAGCCGGTCGCGGCCAAGGACCACTGGCTGGGCCTCGGACTCATCGCGGCACTCGACGGCAGCGAGTGGGCGCTGCGCATCCTCGGCTGGCTGCTGTACGCGGCCGGAGCGCTCGCGCTGTTGCGCGCCGGTGCGGTGCTGCTCGCCGCCCGGCGTCACATCCGCCGGCGCGGGACCGCGTGGGGGCACCCGGTCACCGCGCCCGTCAGCGTGATCGTGCCCGCCTACAACGAGAGCGCAGGCATCGAGGCCGCGGTCCGCTCGCTCCTCGCCTCCGACCACCCCGTCGAGGTGATCGTGGTGGACGACGGCTCCACGGACGGCACGGCCGACCTCGTGGAAGCGCTGCGTCTCCCCCACGTCCGCGTCATCCGCCAGGCGAATGCCGGTAAACCCGCAGCCCTGAACACCGGGATCGCCGCCGCCTCGCACGACCTGCTCGTCATGGTCGACGGCGACACGGTCTTCGAGCCCGATGCGGTCCGCATGCTGGTGCAACCCCTCGCCGACCCGCGGGTGGGCGCCGTCTCCGGCAACGCCAAGGTCATCAACCGCGGGGGCCTGCTGGGCCGCTGGCAGCACATCGAGTACGTCGTCGGCTTCAACCTCGACCGTCGGCTGTTCGATCTCGCCGAGTGCATGCCCACCGTCCCCGGGGCCGTCGGTGCGTTCCGGCGTGAAGCGCTGCTCCGGGTCGGCGGCGTCAGTGACGCCACGCTCGCCGAGGACACCGACCTGACCATGGCACTGTGCCGGGACGGCTGGCGGGTGGTCTACGAGGAGAACGCGATCGCCTGGACCGAGGCGCCCGCATCCCTCGGGGCGCTGTGGCGGCAGCGTTACCGCTGGTGCTACGGAACGCTGCAGGCGATGTGGAAGCACCGGGGCGCCCTCGTCCAGTCCGGCGCGGCAGGCAAGCTGGGCCGGCGCGGCCTGGTGTATCTGCTGCTCTTCCAGGTCCTGCTACCGCTGCTGGCACCGGTCGTCGACATCTTCGCCATCTACGGGCTGATCTTCCTCGACCCGTTCCGCATCCTCGGACTGTGGCTGGCGTTCCTGGCCCTCCAGGCCGCGATGGGCTTCTACGCCTTCCGCCTCGATGGCGAAAGCTCCCGTCCGCTGTGGAGCCTGCCCCTGCAGCAGTTCGTCTACCGCCAACTGATGTACCTCGTGGTCATCCAATCGGTCGTGACCGCGACCGCGGGATCGCGGCTGCGCTGGCAGCGCATGGAGCGCTACGGCAGTCTCTCGGTACCCGTCCAGACGCCGACGCCGGAGCCTGGACCGGCGCAGCCCGTCTCCGCCGCCACCGCCACCGGCCTGGCCGACTCCTGGATCCGCGAGGCCCGCTCCCCCGGAGGTACGGCCGACGTTCCGTACCTCCACAACGGGCGGACACCGGGCCTGAGCCACGAGCACGGCGAACCGTCCTGGGACACCCGACCCGGCTGGTGACCCCTCTGGTGGTTCGGCCCGTCAGCGTTTGGCCGCCGCCCGGATGCTCTCCTCCACGTCAGGAGTTGCGCGGAGCAATGAGGCCGGATTCGTAGGCCAGTACCACGAGTTGGGCGCGGTCGCGGGCGTGGAGCTTGGTCATGGCCCGGTTGATGTGGGTCTTCGCCGTCAGCGGGCTGATCACCATTCGGTCGGCGATCTGGTCGTTGGACAGCCCCTGCGCGACCAGGACGACGGCCTCGCGTTCGCGGCCGGTCAATTCGGCCAAGCCGGTGCCGGCGACGGCGGGGATCGGCTGGGTGACGTAACGGTTGATCAGCTTGCGGGTGATGGACGGCGCGAGCAGCGCGTCACCGCGGGCGGCGACACGCACAGCGTGCACAAAGTCGTCCGGCACGATGTCCTTCACGAGGAAACCGGCGGCGCCGGCACGCAGCGCGTCCAGGATGTACTCGTCCATCCCGTAGTTGGTGAGGACGACCACGTGCACCTGAGCCAGGGCCGGGTCCGCGGCGATGCGCCGGGTGGCCTCGATGCCGTCGACGACCGGCATCTGGATATCGATCAGCACGACGTCGGGCAGGTGCTGTTGGGTCAGCGCCAGGCCCTCCGCGCCGTCGGCGGCCTCGGCCACCACCTCGATGTCGTCTTCGAGGTCGAGGAGTGCGCGGAATCCGCTGCGAATGAGCGGCTGGTCGTCGACCAGCAGGACACGGATCATGAGGTGTGGTCCACGGGGAGTTCGGCTCGGACGGTGAAGCCGCGATCGCTCCGTGGCTGTGCGAGGAGCTGGCCCCCGAGGGCGGTGACGCGCTCACGCATGCCGAGCAGACCCAGGCCGTGCTTCGGCACTGTGCCCGGCGTGGCCTTGCCGTCGTCATCGACCTGGATGGCGAGTGAGTCGGCCCGATAGTCGATGCGGACCGACGCGGTCGCGGCGGAGGCGTGCCGGGCGATGTTGGTCAGCGCCTCCTGAACGATCCGGTAGGCGGTCCGGCCCACCGCGGCCGGCAGGTCGGTCCGCTGTCCCTCGATCGTCAGCGTCGTCTCAAGGCCCGCCCTGTTTGACTGCTCCACCAGCTCCGGGATGTGGTCGAGCCCGCGGGGCGGGGTCGTGTCGTCATCGCGCAGCGCCTCCAGGGTGGCGCGCAGTTCCCGTGTCGCCTCACGTCCGGCTTCCTGGATGGCCAGCAGGGCCTCGGACACCGGTTCACCTCGTCTACGGGCGACGTGAACGGCGACTTCGGCCTGCACCTTGATGATCGAGATCTGGTGGGTGAGCGAGTCATGCAGCTCCCGCGCGATGTGCAGGCGCTCCTCATCCGCACGGCGCCGCGCGGTCTCCTCCCGGGTGCGCTCGGCTTCGTCCGCCCGTCGCTCGGCCTGCCGCAGCGCCTCCCCCGCGGCGAACGCGGCGATCAACCAGGCAACCTCGAGGACGTGGCGGGCCTGTGCCAACGCCTCGCCCGCAGGCCCATCGTGGAAGACCAGGGCAGTGAGCTGAAGAGCGACCAGCATGGTCACGGACGCCGCCACGGTGACGGCTCGGTGCCCGGCCCGCACCGCGCCGTACACCGCGACCAGGTACGGGACGGAGAGCACGTCAAAGCCGGCCGCCTGATACCCCACCGCACACAGCCCGGTGATGACCAGGACGGTCAGCGGAGCGCGGCGACGCGCGGCCAGCGCGAGGCCGCCGGCCGACAGCAGCACGTAGCCGATCACGTCAGGGTTTGTGCCGGGGTGCGCCTTGGGCAGCCCGGTGCTCAGCAGCAGGGCCGCCACACCGAGGGCGATCGCCCAGTCTCCGACACCGGCCGGGACGCCGAACCGTCCTTTGGTCATACGCGCACCTTAACCGGATGTCGCTGCGGGCAAATCCCGCTCGTGGACGAGCGGGACGCTACCGCGCCCGCAGTATCCGCACGGTTTCTGCCGCATCCGCAGCAGGCGTCTGCGGCATGGGCGGCAGCGCAAAGTGCCTGCGTCTGCTGGACGACCGGCGGTGCGGTCGGCAGACATGCTCAAGGCACAGCGACACCTTGAAATTGCCGTGCAGAAGGAGAGAGACATGAGCGCATCAGACGTCTTGATGGCGGCTGCCGAGGGCGGAGTCATCGGCGATGGGCGGACCGGGGCCAACCTGGCCCTCGGGGTGGGGCTGGCCGGCGTGGCCATCGGCTGGCTGGCCCTCGCCCGTGCCGCCGCACGGATCAGCACCGGCAACGCGCGCACCGGCGCCATGTCGGCCATGGCGGCGGGGCTGGCCGGCACGATCCTGGCGGTGCTGCACCTTGCCACCTCCAGCGGCGGTCCCGGCACCGGCAACGGCCTCGTCGGAGCCATCGCGGCCATCCCATTGGGACTGATCGCCATCCTCCTCGGCCTCCGGGCGCTGACCCGCTCCCGCCGCACCGTACCGACCGGCTGACCACAGCGAATCCGAGCGCGGCCGGACACGGTCAGCCGCGCTTCGCGAGCCCGCGCCTGATGCCGCCGGGCCGGACCGCGGGGAGGACGCCGTCGACGGCGAAGCCGACGCAGGCCTGCGCGTCCACCCTGCGGGACCACGGGAGGCGCCCGCGGATACCGACCCGGACTGGACGCGCCGGCTACGAGTCGTTCAAGCTCGCGTGACAGCGTGGGCAGGGCGTCACGTCGGGCATACGGAACGCAATCTCAACCTCACGCGGGGTGAGCCAATCACCGGCTGCGTCCGGGCAGTCACCGCGGTGGACCACACCACGGAGCGTCCCGCCTCTGGGTACGTGCTGGAGGCGAAAGCCGACTGCAAAGGAGCCCTCGCGTTCTGCTGACGTAGGTGCGGAGGGCTCACCTGACTCTTCGGTCTCGCGGATCTTGGCGTCGACCGCGTCAATCTGTAGCTGCAGGTAGAGGCGGATCACGTGCAAGGCATCCAGATCAGGAGGCAGGTCACCCACATGACAACTCTAATGGCGGTCAGTGGGTTGAGCGAGCGGAGCCGGAGGGGCACCCCTCCAGTGACAGCCACTCGGCGACGAAGTGCCCCGCCCGAATCGTCCAGTTGTCAATCGCCTGAGTGAGAACGGCAGTTGCCGCAGGCCCTGTTGTCGGCGGCAACTTGTTATGCGACGCGGTGCCTCTCGAAGCAGATGAAGCTGTGGGGCCGGGCGTGCGGCTGGCTGGGCGCAGGCACGCGGTGCCCGCGGTAGCCAGGACAAGTGGGGCGACCCCGCCGTGGACAGGGCGGTGCCGGTTCTGCCCGGCACCCGGTCACTGGGCCGCCAGCTGAGCCGCCTGATAGGCGTCCCACAACGGCTGCACCACCGTGCACTGACGAGCCGCACCATCCCGGCACGTGGAGCACGAGGTGGCATGGTCCAGCCACGCCCGGTACGCCGCCTGAACCGCCTGATTCACCTGCGTCACACGGGCCCGAACCACAGCACCGGGCCCCGAGCCGGTCTCCAACCAGCGCTCCGTGAACCCGGACTCCCCCATGACCAAAAACTCCTCAACCTCACCGGATCCCGCATCCGGCCGGCCCCAGCAGCAGACCCCCAATGTATCGACACGTTGCCCGGCACATCTCGAACTGCCGCATCATCTGCACATCTCCGACGACTTGACAGCGCAACTGGCCGGATCCTTTCGCCCCGTATCCCCTGCGGCAACGAGGAACCCGACTCGCGCGATCCCCGACGGGCAGCACCTGGTACGGGAGCACGAGCGCCCTGGCTCCCCTCACCCACTGCACCCGCCCCGCGGCCCCGCACCAGACCGGGCGGCCCAGGCCTGGGGCCTGGCCCATGTGCCACGCGCCCGCCATCGTTATGGGACGCCGGCAGCACACGGGACGTGCGGCCACATCAGAACCAGGGCCGGAAAACGCGTCCGGGAATGCTGATGGGGCTCCCGGGAAGCGTCAGCCCAGCCCGAGCCGGGGTATCTCCCGTCCCGGGGAACGGTCCATCACCATCAGCAGGCCCGCATCACGGGTCCTGACGTAGGCGGCCTCGTCAATGACGTCCAGCTGGAACCACACCGCCTTGGCACCGATCGCCACGGCCTGGTCGGCGATATCCCCGGCGAGGGCGGAGTTGACGAACACGTCCACCACATCCACCGCAAAGGGGATCTCCGTCAGCGACGCAAAACCCGGCTCGCCGTGCACCGTCTCGGCCTTCGGGTGCACAGGCACCACCCTCTTACCCAGGCGCTGCAGCTTCCCGGCCACGCGATAAGCGGCCCGTTCGGGATTGTCAGACAAACCCACCACAGCCCACGTGTCACCGACAGCAGTAAGAATCTGTCGGATCGTCGCATCATCGCCGTACACCGTCATACCCGGCACCCCCGTCCGCGCTCCGCATCGCTTACCGCCAAGCACAGGGTCATGGGAAGGGCCAGATCCTTGGACTTCATCTGCCACATGAAGCAACCCTAACCCGCCGGAATACTGTATGCAATGATGCGTGCTGTGCTCACCCCGCGAAACGGGAACCAGTGGTGCCGGGTCCGCCACCCGCCGCCCGCAGCGGGTGGGGACCAGGGCGGGGTGGTTCAGTTCAGCTCCCGGACCGCTCGGAGGCCAGCAGGTCGCACAGTTCGGCCACCGCCTCGCGGAGCCTGTCGGCGAATGCGCGCATCTGGTCGGCCACCGGCAGCGGTGTGCTCAGGTAGAGGTGGAACCGCTCGGGCAGCAGGACATAGGCGACTCCGATGCAGCGGCTGCTGGTCGACCCGAAGCCGAAGTACTGGATGCCGGCGGACGGGGCGGAACTGGTGCTCAGGTAGTCGTCCCGCATCGTCAGCCAGCCCGGGGTCCGGTACAGCGCGGGCTGCTCGGTCACTCCCAGCTCTGTCCCGCGCCGGCGCTGGATCAGTTCCAGCTCCCACAGGTGCTGCTCGGGCACCTGCCCGGCCTGACATTCTTTCGCTCGCTCCACATGCCCGCCTGCGGCGGCCCGGAACGCGGCGCGCCGGGTCGCCGCGTCCGCCGACGGGTCGTCCATCACGGTCACGAAGGCGCGCATCTCGGGGGTGACGACGCGCATCGCCTCGGTCCGCCCGTGGCGGTACTGGCGGGTGGCGATCGATTCGTACGTGGCGCCCAGCAACCCCTTGGCGCGCCAGTGGGCGAGCTGGTAGGCGACCTGGACGAAGGCGTCCGGCGACACGCCCAGCGCCTTGGCCGTGTTGCTGCCGAAGTCGCTGAAGGAGACGGTGGTGGTGGCGGTGTTCTCCCCGTAGGCGGCGAACGCTTCGGCGGCGGAGCGCACCTGGGCGCGCAGGGCGTCGTCGAGCTCGAACACGATGGGCTCCAGGGCCGGTTGGCCCTGGGGGCGGGCTCCTGACTGGCGGGACTGCTCCTCGGCCGGGGTGCCGAGCAGGGCGTCGGTGAAACTGAGAATGGTGGTGCCGTCCAGCTCGCAGTGTTCGACGTTGATGCCTGCCCGTCCGTCGGCGAACACGATCACGGACACGGCCTTGTCGAACCAGCGGTTGCCGCGGTCTCCGTAGAGCAGCTCGTCGCAGGCGTCCTGGACGTCCGCGGGTGCGAAGTCCTCCAGGCAGACGCAGAACAGCGCGGTCTCGATGTCGTCCAGTGCCTGCGCGTTGGACGGGTGGCGGGCGAGGAGGGACTCACGGGTGGCCGCCCATTCGGCGCGGGCCATGGTGGTGAGGTGGCCCACCGAGGTGTCCGGGCCGGCCGGCTCGGAGCCGGCCTTCATCACGGCGCGCAGGCCGGTCTCGAGGTCGTCCAGGCTGTGCGGGACGCCGTCGGGGCCGAGTACGTCCAGCCGGAACATGCTGCCTCGGTGGAAGACGACGATGTGCCGGGCCGTGGACGGGCCGGGTGACTGCTCGCTGTAGGGGGCGCGGACGGTGTCCTGCTGCGCGCCGGGGATCCGGGTGGTGGAGAACAGGAACTTGTTCTGCACCATCGACTGGGGCCGGCCGCGCAGGGTCACCGGCGCGATGAGCTCCTGGTCGAGCTGCCGCTTGTAGTTGAGGGCCGAGGCGATGAGTCCGGCCGCTCGCTCCACCTGCGCCTGGCCGGTGTCCTGGAAAAGGAAGAAGAAGTTGGCGTTGAGCGCGATCCGGTCCCTGCGGCCCAGGTAGCGGTACGGCCAGAAGGTGTCGAGCCAGCTGTGGACTCCGTCTGTGGCGTCGTACTCCTCCAGCGCGGCGTGCAGCACCCGGCCGGGGCTGTCAGGCCGCAGGAAGGCGGCCACCTCCGCCTCGGTCGCTGCCAGTTCCTCGGCGGTCAGCAGCGGCGCGCACCACGCGAGGAACCTCTCGCAGCTCGCCTCCAGCGTGGGCAGCGGCACGCGCGGCAGGCCGTCCTCCTGGGCGAAGGTCGCGACCGCTGCGCTTTCCTGACTGGTGTTCAATTCTGCTCTCTTCTCGAATCGTGCGGACCTGTGGTGTTCTCGCGGGAGGCGAGCCCTCCGGCCTAAGGCCCCGGTGTGCCGTCGTCCGGCCGGGAGATGTAGAGCTGTGCGTGGAGCCAGCCTTCCGTCTCCAGACCCCGAGCATCCACCCCGGCGGCCGACATCGTCTCGAGTACGAGGGCCTGTTCCTCCGGGGAGGCGAACCGTCGCTGTTTGAAGGCCTCGTCGACCCGGATGGTTCGGTACCCCAGTTCGGCCAGGGCGCGTTCGACGGGATCGAACGGGAACATCCGGAGCACGAAGTGCGCCATCCAGGGCCTGCGGCCGCCCTGCGCCCGGACCACGTGGGTGAGCGTCCGCTCGGTGACGTATCCGAGGCACCCCGTGGAGATGACCAGGTCCGTCCCGGCGAGCTGGGCGCGCTGCGGGGGCGTGGGGTCGAGCTGCTCCAGGTCGGCTTGCACCACGGCGTCGAGGAATCCGGCCTCGAGCGCGTAGGACAGCGCGCTGCCGGAGGTGTCCAGGCCGACGAAGCGGATGTCCTGCGCGGGCCGTCGGGACCGGGCCAGCTCCCGGTCCCGGGCCAGGAGCTCCGTGCGCGTCCGTGCTTCGGCGGCCGTCGCGGCACCGCCTTCCGCGTCGCAGTAGCGCGCGTACAGCTCGTCCATGGTCGCGTCGTACTTCAGCAGCGCGGCGTTGATCCCGTAGCTGCAGCCGATGTCCAGTACCTGCGGCACCGCGACGTGCCGGGACTCCCGGTACTCCTTGATGAGCTTGGCGAAGTAGGGCTTGGCGTGTTGCGGCACGCAGTAGCCGAGCGGGCGGAGCTCGCGGAAATAGCTGCGCGGATCGGGCTGGGTGTAGATGTGGTCAAGGGAGACCTTTCCGGTCGTGTCGAAACGCACGGGGCTCTCTTCCTCCGTGGATTGCAGAGTGGGGAAACGGCCGGCGACTGCGGGATCTCACCGCCCGCTAGTCCAGCAGTCGGTCGCCCCGTACGGCGCGGCCCTCGGCCGCCAGGTGCTCGGGCAGGACCCGGCCGAAGAGCTGCCGGGTCCTGGCCACGCTCCCGATGACGCCGGGGCGCTCGCTGTAGGCGAAGATCGCGGAGTGGCGCGCGGCCTCCCCGCGCACTGGGCTCACGCGGTGCAGGGAGTAGCGGCCCTTGAACAGCTGCAGGTCGCCCGGTTGCAGGGCGAGCCTCCGGATCACATGCTCGCCCCGGCCGTCCAGCACGTGCCGTACGTCGTCGAAGCACTCGTCCTGGGCGGACCTGATGTTGGGGCAGTACTCGAAGACGCCGCCGGCCTGCGCCTCCTGCGTGAGCATGCTCACGGTGAACTCGTTGGTGTCGAAGTGCCACGGGTGCTCCATGCCCGGCAGGACGACGTTGAGGACCAGTCCGGAGAGCGGGTCGGCCAGCTCGTGCAGCCGAGGGAGTCCGAAGCAGCGGGCGACGAATTCCTGGAACGCCGTGTCGGAGTAGAGCCGGCTGATGAGGGAGCTCGCGGGGACACGGTCCCGGGCGACGAAGGCGTTGCCCCGCTGGAACGTCCTGCGGCCGGGATGGTCCTGCGGCAGCTCCGAGTCCACCGCGATGTTGTAGACGTTGACCGTTTCGACGTCGAAGTGGGCCATGGGGGCGATGGCCGAGCACTCCTGCCGCAGGACGTCGCGGAGTGACGGGCGGATGAAGTCGGGGAGGACGGTGCAGCCGAGAGCGGCCAGTTCGCGCCGGGCGTGGGAGACCACCGCCTGCCCTCCGGCGCTGTCGAGTTCTGTCAGGGGATACCGAGCGGTGTCGACCACTTGGTCAAGCGCGATGGCCTTCGAGGTGCTCATGCGACCCTCTCTGCGTGCGGGCAGACCGTCCTGGGGGATGCTCGATCCCCCTGGCTCGTCGGCAACTCCCTCGAGAGGTACCCGGGTTGAAGCTCTCATAGTGGCCGCGACGTTGTCTGTAACACACGACACTGGGTGGTCGCGTCCGCCCAGCCGCCCGGTCGCCGGTCCTCAGGGGTGCAGAGCCTCTTCCACCGGTGCCGGCGGTCGCTGACCTGACCGCAGTGGGGAGGGCCCGGCGGAAGGCCTCGCCGTCCGCGTCGGAGCCGTCGCGGCAGACGGTCTCGACGCCGGGGTGCCGGCGCAGTCACCGCTCAGGGCGTCGGCGACGCGGCCCGGGAGTACGGCGACCCGTTCGCCGGTCTCGGCGTCGATGGGGATCGTGGCGAAGTGGCGGCGGCGCTTGAGCGCGCCCAGGACCAGGCAGACCAGGCGCCGGCCCCGTACCACGACCCGCCTGCCGTCCGCCGGCACATCGGCTTCGGTACGTCGGTGGAAGCCATGCACCCCGAGCGTCGGCTTCCCGCACGCAGGCCACGGCATCGGCTGGTCCCGGGTCCGGATCGACAGCCGGATGACCTCGGCTCGTCCGCCACCCCTTCGACGACCAGCGACGAAGGTCCCGAAGGTGGCAGCGCGCAGTGCGGGCCCGCAGGTCCGGCGGGGCTCCACCGTTTCGCGGGGTCTGGGCCCCGAAAGGTAAGGCCGCGGCCCCGATCAGGCGTTGACGTAGACCCGGGTCACGAATTCCGCGATCTGCGTGTCTGTGAGGTTGCGCGCGAGGTCGGCTTCGCTGATCATGCCGACCAGTTGGTGCCCCTGTTCCGTGTCGATCACCGGCAGACGCTTGATCTGATGCTGCTCCATCACCTGCAATGCCTCATCGGCACCGGCGCTCGCGTCGATCCATCGCAGGTTTCCGGCGAGGGTTCCCGCCTGTACCGTTGCCGGGTCGATGCCCTCTGCGTCGCACTGGACGACTATGTCGCGGTCGGTGATCAGGCCCGTGAGCCTGTTGTCGTCCCCGCAGATGGGCAGGCATCCGACGTTCAGGTCGCGCATCATCTTTGCCGCTTCCTGAAGCGACTGGTGCGCGCCGACGCACTGGACTCCGCCGGACATGATGTCCCTGGCGGTGAGCTGGTCGTTGCCCTTCATGGCTTTCTCCTTCGCCCGCGAAGGCGGCGCGCGGTCCAGGGTTGCACGTGCCTGCGTTCCTGGCTGTCCGGTCCGGTTGCCGGCGGATGCTCATGAGGCTGCCCGGAGACATCTCGTCGATCGATTCGTACGCCCTGGCGTCGCTCCGGGCCCCTGCTGCAACCTGTCGTTGAGGGGAAGGGCGCGCTTTCGAAGGCACCCCTCTTTCCAGGATCGGCTCCGTCCATACGGCTCGCATCTGCAGGGGATCTGTCCTGCTGCGATCTGTGGCATATGCGTCCCGCGGTGTGGTGCGACCCGGCTCGGCCGTGTGGTGGCGGTCGTCGGGTGTCTTTCACTACCGCCGGTCAGGGCGGGGGTCCGGAAGCATGAGTTGCGCGGTGGACTGACGTAGCCCCCTCACGGAGAAAAGCCACGGATCCACCCCCGCTCACAGGGATGGATCCATGGCCTTTCGGGACGTGGGGCGACTGGAGGGTGTCCGCCGCTCAGGCGCAGACGGCCGCGGGCGTATCGCATTCGGCGGTCTCGCCGGTGGCACTGGCCCGGCGCCCGGCACCCGCCAGGGCGTCCTTGACCTCCCGCGCCACGCGGGCCGCGTCCTCGGGGTTGTTCACCACATCGGTGTGATTCATGTCGACGACGAGGACCTCGCTGGCCGAATAGTGCATGTGCACCCAGTCGTCGTAGCCGGACCACAGCGTCCGGTAGTACTCGACGAGGCTCTCATCCTGTTCGAAATCTCGGCCCCGCAGCCCGATACGGTGCAGCACCGTCTCGAAGTCCGCCTTGAGATAGACCATGAGATCGGGTGCCTTGCGGTACGGCAGGCCGTCGATCTCGCGCATCATCTCGTCGAGCAGCCCCTCGTACACCCGCATCTCGAGGGAGCTGATCCGGCCCAGGTCGTGGTTGACCTTGGCGAAGTACCAGTCCTCGTAGATGGACCGGTCGAGGACGTTGTCGCCCTGCCTGTACGCCTCCTTGATCGAGGCGAACCGCGTCTGCAGGAAGTAGAGCTGAAGCAGGAAGGGGTACCGCTTGGCCTGGATCTCCTCGGGGCTCGCCGTGTAGAAGAGCGGAAGGATCGGATTGTCTTCCACGCTCTCGTAGAAGACTTCGCTGCCCAGTTCCTTGGCGAGCAGTTCGGCCACACTCGTCTTGCCGATTCCGATCATGCCTCCGACGCAGATCACTGACATACCTCACATCTCCGTGGCGGGTCTTCTGTTCACGGGCGGGTGGGCAGGGCGCCCCAGACCACTTGGACGCGCGTCGGCGGTCACGCGATTCCCGGGATCTCCATGATCAGCGTCGTGTCGTCCCCGTCCGGCCCCAGGCCCTGACAACGGCCGCTCACCTCGACCGGCCGACCTGGCCGTTCCGCAGTCGCCACACAGCAACGAGCCGCAGCCCCCCGCGGCCGCCCTGAAGTTTAACTGATCGTTTCAGAATGACGTACGGGAGACGTCGCAGGCAGACGATGCTGCGGGCGAGTTCCGGCAGGCCCTGGCGGAGGCCGGCGCGGCGTCCGTGCCCGGACCGGATTCGGGCGCGACGCCGCGACGCGCGATCAGGAGGCCGACTCCCCGAGCGCGCTCCCGGTACTACGCGGTCGAAGGCGCCCCCTCACTCCGGCGAGCAATTTCAGGCGGTACCCCATTGGCGAAGTTGCAGGGCGATCTCCTTGACGGACTTCTCGCCGGAGATGGCGTCGCGGACCAGGACAGCGGCGTCCTTGGGCGGGTAGGTCAGGTTGTGGCCGTTCACGCGGAGGAACGCGACTGCGGCAAGCCATCCGAACTGGCCGTTGGAGTGCTCGAGAGCCGGGAGCCTCACCAGGGTGTGCAGCAGCGCGGCAGCCTTGAGCCAGATCGAGCCGTAGACATCCTGGCCCATGGCCTCCGCGCGGTGCCGGGCGACCGCGGCGGGAAGTACTCCCAGGTCGTCGGCCTGCGGGTCGCCGAGAATGTGCTCGGCGACCTGCAGCAGCATCGGCACCTCCGCGTAGATCACCCCGTCGGGGCGGGGTGTGCTCACGCGGCGGTCCCGTGTGCCTGGTCGCCGTCGAGCTCGGCCAGGCGGCGGCCGGCCTCCGCCTCCGCGGAGCGGCGCTCCTCGTTCGGACGTCCGTCCTCCGGCAGGATCTCGGCGAACGCGTCCTTGACGTGGGCGTGCGCATCCACCGCGGCCTGCAGGAATTCGTTCGGGACGGCATTGGCGAAGCTGAGGGCGGCCCGGCGGATGTACTCGCGGGTGGACAGGCCCGCGGCCGTGGCCGCACGGCGCACCTGGTCCAGTTCGTCATCGTCCGCGAAGGGGACGTTCATACCCTTGGAAGTCGGCATGTACTGACGGTACCGCCAGTACAACCGGGGCGCGAGTGGTTCAGTGCTTCCGGGCCGGGTCCGCACCGTGGCAGGAGAGACGACGAGACGAACCGCACCCCAGCCCATCTGCGGATCCGGCCCCGTCCGAGCGGGGAGAGGCCTCCGGGAGGTTCTGCCCGCGGTCGATCCCCCACGACGAACGTTGCGCGCACCCGTCCGCCATGGGGCCATGGGCGAAGGCCTGCGGCGGTACATGCCCCAAGGGTGGGGCGGGCACGGCGTCGGCCACCCCACCCCGATTACCGTTGCGGCTTTGCCTTCGACAGGATGAGTCCATGACCGAGATCCAGACCCCCCGCCTGCTCCTGCGCCGCTGGCAGGACGACGACCTGGTCCCCATGGCCGAGATCAACGGCGACCCGCAGGTGATGCGCTGGGTCGGCGACGGCTCCGTACGCGACCTGGAACATACGGCGGAGGCCATCGAGCGGTGGGAGGAGGAGTGGGACGAGGAGGGCTTCGGCCTCTTCGCCGTCGAGATGCTGGCCTCGGGTGAACTGGCCGGTTTCACCGGCCTGTCCCTCCCCGAGTTCCTGCCGGAGGTAATGCCCGAGGTGTCCGTCTGCTGGCGGCTGGGCACGCAGTTCTGGGGTCAGGGCTACGCCTCGGAGGCCGCCCACGCCGCGATGGAGTTCGCGCTCCAGGACCGCGGCCTGGAGCGCCTGATCGGCATCGCCCGGATCGGCGACGACGCCTCGGAGAACGTCATGCGCAAACTCGGCATGGCGCCGCAACGCGAGACCACGCACCCGGAGTACGGTTTCCCGCTGCGCGTCCACGCCATCGACCTCACCGAATTCCACGCCTGAGCCCGACCGGCCGTCCCCGCCGACGGGCCAAGGCACGCCGGCACAGGCCGCGGCCGGCCACCGGCCTCTATCGACAAGGTTCAGTCGACCGGCCTGCGGAGACACCTGGACCGCGACTGCCACACACCGGCCGGCCCGCAGGCCGTCCCGTGCAAGGCGCGCAGCCCCCGCTAGCGCGGGCCCGGGAGCGGCTCCCGGGCCCGCGTCGCGCGTCGGCGTGTGTCGGCGTGCGTGCACGGCAACTGGGGACGCGCCGATTCACCGACGACGTTCAGCCCAGCCGTGCGTCAAAGGCCAACGCCTGCGCCAGCTCCTCGACACGTCGCTCGGCGAGGCCTCTGGAGACGAACCAGGCACCCACGTTGCGGACATCGCGCTCCAGGAAGGACAGACCCCGCGGGTTCGCGACGACGTCGACGATCTGGGGCACGTCGATGACGACCAGGCGGCCCTCGTGGACAAGGATGTTGTAGGCCGACAGGTCGCCGTGCGCATAGCCGTCACGCGCGAGCAGGGACAAGCTGCGGCCCAGTTGCTCCCATAGGTCGTCCAGATCGACTTCTTCCGAGCGGAGCTGGGCGAGACGTGGCGCGGCCGTCCCCGACCGGTCGCCGATGAACTCCATCAGGATCTCGGTCCCGAGGATCTGAACGGGGTACGGCACGGCCACCCCCGCCGACCACAGCCGCGACAACGCCGCGAACTCGGCGCCGGCCCACTGGCCGGCGATGGCCTCCTTGCCGAAAGCCGTGCGCTTGGCCATGGCCCGGCTGATCCGGGACTCCTTGTGGGAACGCCCTTCCAGGTATCCGGAATCGCGGTGGAACATGCGGTGCTGTCCGTCGCGGTAGCGTTTGGCGGCCATCAGGGTGCGGCGGTCGGTTCCGGGCACCGCCCGTTCGATCAGGAAGACGTCGGCCTCTTTGCCGGTCTTGACGATCCCGAGTTCGAAGTCGACGGCGGCCAGGTCCGTCACCACCCATGCGGGGCGCGGCTCGGGGCCCTTCTCGGTCGGGGTCGACCGATCCCAGGTGGACCAGCGATCACCCTCGGCAGGGCCGTCGGTTGACTGGCCGGGTGTTGGTTCCTCGAGGGTGTCCTCGTCGTCTTCGGCACCGGTATCGAAGGCGGTGGAACCGGCGTCCGGGGTGCTGCGGCCATCCCAGACCGCCGAGGGCCGGCGTGCCGCGTACTCGGGGAAGGCCTCCTCGAAGGCCTCGTCGGCGTCGCGGTGGCTGCGTCGTCTGGTGCCCTTGGGGCGGATACGGGTGAAGGACTCGCCGTCGGCAAAGCGCTCACGCATGGTGATGATCTCCAGTGGAAGGACCCACCGGACGGAGCGTCAGCGAACGCGCGTCGTCAGCCGATGGGCAGGTAGCGAGAAAAGGCGTCTGGCGCGCACACACGAGCGCGCCGCGTCAGGGCGGCGTCCACGAAGACGCACCTCCTCTCCCACTACGCCGGGCCGTTGTTCACGCCCAGCACTCCAGATCGGCACGATCCTAACCAGCCCCGCAGACCGCGCAACCGGTTTTCTCGGGCCCCCGCAGGCACGGCTTGACGATCAATCGCCCCGGGGAGCTCTCGGAGGGGCGACCCCGCATTGCGCGGGCGCTCCCGGGCCCCGGGTACGCCGTCGTCCCGGCCGGTCCGGATGGGCTTCGCCGCGGCTGCGGACGGGCGCCGCCCCGTGGGGGCCGCGGACCCGCCGGGGAAATCGGACCGGGCGGGTAAACTCGTGGGGAAGTGCGATCCGCAGACGTCGGTACCCCGGCGCCGGCACGCACGACGCAGCTCGACCCCACGCCGTACGGACGGGACCACCCGCTGTCGGTCACCGTCTTGTCTTCGGCTCGTTCTGGCGACTCCCCGGCCGCGCATCCACCGGGAATCCCTCGATGCGTGCCCCGTCGAGGAAGGTTCGCCCATGAACCGTACGCCCCGGAACGACCAGCGCTCCGGTCAGACCGGCCGTTCCCGCCCGCAGGTTCCCGGCCGCTCCGGCGGCAAGGGGCGCCCCACGGCCCCGCAGGGCGAGTTCGCAGCCCCCGCGACGGTGACCCCGGCGCTGCCGCCGATGACGGCGTTCACCGAGCTCCGGCTCCCGCCTGCCCTGCTGAAGACCCTGACCGACCTCGGCGTGGACGAACCGTTCCCCATCCAGGCCGCCACCCTGCCGGACGCGCTGGCCGGCCGGGACGTGCTCGGCCGGGGACGCACCGGCTCGGGCAAGACCCTGGCCTTCGGCCTGCCGCTGCTGACCCGCACAGCCGGACAGCGTGCCGAGCCCAAGCGGCCCCGCGCACTGGTCCTGGTGCCCACCCGTGAACTGGCGCAGCAGGTCACGGAAGCACTCACCCCCTACGCCCAAGCGCTGGACCTCAGGCTCGCCACCGTGGTCGGCGGCCTCTCGATCGGCCGGCAGGTCGGCGCGATCCGGGCGGGGGCCGAGGTCGTCGTCGCCACGCCCGGACGTCTGAGCGACCTCGTCGCGCGCCGCGACTGCCACCTGGACCACGTGCGGATCACGGTCCTGGACGAGGCGGACCAGATGGCCGACCTGGGGTTCATGCCGCAGGTCACCGAGCTGCTGGACCAGGTGCGGGCCGGCGGCCAGCGGATGCTGTTCTCGGCCACCCTCGACAACAACATCGACCTCCTGGTCCGTCGCTACCTGACCGATCCGGTGGTCCACTCGGTCGACCCCTCGGCCGCGACCGTCGTCGCCATGGAACACCACGTGCTGTACGTCCACGCCGCCGACAAGTACGCCACCGCCACCGAGATCGCCGCCCGCGACGGCCGGGTGATCATGTTCCTGGACACCAAGCACGCGGTCGACCAGTTCACGAGGCACCTCGAGGGTTCCGGTGTCGCGGCGGCGGGCCTGCACAGCGGGAAGTCCCAGCCGCAGCGCACCCGGGCCCTCGCCCGGTTCAAGAACGGCGAGGTGACGACCCTGGTGGCCACCAACGTCGCCGCCCGCGGCATTCACATCGACGACCTGGACCTCGTGGTCAACGTCGACCCCCCCGGTGACGCCAAGGACTACCTCCACCGCGGCGGGCGGACCGCGCGGGCCGGCCGGTCCGGCCGGGTGGTGACCCTCGTGACCACTCACCAGCGCCCCGACATGACCCGGCTCATGTCCGACGCGGGCATCCGGCCGACGGTCACCCAGGTGCGTTCCGGCGACGCGGCGCTGAGCCGGATCACCGGGGCCAAGGCCCCGTCCGGCATTCCCGTCGCCGGCGCACCCGCCGCGCAGGCGCCGGCACGCGGTGGCGCCCCGTTCCGCGGCCTGGGCACACGCCCCGGCCGGGAGTCGCGCAAGACGGCCGAGGCCCGCCAGATGGCCGCGGCCCGCGAGGCCGCCCGCATCCGCCGGGGCAACTGACCCACGCACGCTGCGCCGGCCCACCCGCCGACGTCGCCGCCATGGGGCGTGCTCGTCCGGAGGCGGGCGTCCGGCAAGCGGCATCGGTACGAAGGCCGTCGAGCAGGAACGCGACGCCGCGGCGCCAGGCATCAGGGGCGGCGCTCGCGGAGGCACGGGCGAGCAGGGCGTTGGTCGACGCTCCGCACACGGCGATGCGTTCCGATTTCGCCGCGAACTGGGCGCCGGGGCAGCGTCGTTCACTGGGGAAACGGCTCCATCAGCAGAGGTCGGTGGTGAGCGACGGGGCCGCCAGCTGTTGTGTGATTCATTAGTGAATCTCAGTCTTTCTTATCCGCTATCTTGATTGCGTGAAGCTTTCCGAGTGGGCGGCACGCAACGGCGTGCACTACCAGACCGCGTGGGCGTGGGCGAAAGAGGGCCGTATGCCGGTCCCAGTGCGCCAGACGCCATCGGGCACGTGGCTGGTCGACGAGCCCGCCTCGGAGACGTCCGGCCGCGTCGTGGCGTACTGCCGGGTTTCGTCGGCGGACCAGAAGCCGGACCTTGACCGGCAGGTGGCCCGCGTGGTCCAGGGGGCCACCGGTCTCGGCCTGCCGGTTGCGGAGGTCGTGACCGAGGTCGGCTCGGGGCTGAACGGGCGGCGCGGCAAGCTGCACCGGGTTCTGTCCGACCCGCAGGCGGCTGTGATCGTGGTCGAGCACCGCGACCGGCTGGCCCGGTTCGGCGTCGAGCACCTCGAAGCGGTCCTGTCGGCGTCCGGGCGGCGCCTGGTCGTCCTGGACCCCACCGAGACAGCAGATGACTTGGTGCGCGACATCACCGAGGTGCTGACGTTGATGTGTGCGCGTCTGTATGGGCGGCGGGCGGCGAAGAACCGGGCCGCTCGCGCGGTGGCGGTGGCAACCGGCGGGGCCTTCGAGTGAAGAAGTTCCGGCCGCAGTCCGGGTTCGTGGCGCAGGCGTACCGCTTCGCTGTGGACCCGAACGCCGTCCAGGAGCGTACGCTGCGTTCGCACTGCGGCGCGGCCCGCGCGGCGTACAACTGGGCTGTTGGCTGGGTGACCGCCTCGTGGTGGCAGCGCCGCGCGGAGGAGTCCTACGGCGTCCCCGAGGCCGGGCTGACGCAGTGGCGGCCGTGGTCGCTGCCGTCGCTGCGGAAGGCGTTCAACGAGGCCAAGCACACCGACCCCAGGTTCGCCGCCTGGTGGGAGGAGAACTCCAAGGAGGCGTACTCCACCGGTCTGGCGAATGCGTCGGCGGCGTTCGACAACTACGCGAAGTCGAAGAACGGCAAGCGCAAGGGCGCCCGGATGGGTGCGCCGCGGTTCAAGTCGAAGCGGAAGGCTCGCCTTGCCTGCCGGTTCACCACCGGCACGATCCGCGTGGACGCCGACGGCCGGCATGTGACGCTGCCGAGGCTGGGTACGATCCGTACCCACGAGCCCACCGGCAAGCTCCTCGCCCGCGTCCAGGCCGGGACGGCGCGGATCCTGTCTGCGACTGTGCGACACGAGCGCGGGCGCTGGTTCGTCTCCTTCCAGGTGGAGGTGAAGCGGGACATCGAGCGAGTCAAGCGTGCGGACACAGCGGTCGGGATCGACCTCGGAGTCAAGGCCCTCGCGGTGATGGCGGACAGCACGGGCGAGATCCGCACCGTCGCCAACCCCAAGCACTACGACACCGCGCTCAAGCAGCTGTGCCGCGCCTCCCGCGTCGTGTCCCGACGCCAGGGCCCCGACCGGCGCACCGGACAGCAACCCTCCCGCCGCTGGGAGAAAGCCAACGCCGCCCGCAACCGCGTGCACCACCGGGTCGCGAACCTCCGCGCGGACGCCCTGCACAAGCTCACCACGAGCGTTGCGGCCGAGTACAGCACGATCGTGGTCGAGGACCTGGGCGTTGCCGGGATGCTCCGCAACCGGCGCCTCGCCCGGAAGATCGCCGACGCCTCCTTCGGCGAGATCCGCCGTCAGCTCACCTACAAGACCCGCCAGCGCCACGCCACCCACATCGTGGCCGCCGACCGCTGGTACCCGTCCTCCAAGACCTGCTCCGGGTGCGGCGCGGTGAAAGCCAAGCTGCCGCTGCACGTCCGGACCTACGAATGCGACGCCTGCCACCTGGTCGTCGACCGGGACGACAACGCCGCACTCAACCTTGCCGCACTCGCGGCGGCCTGCATGACTGGTACCGGAGTGGCCGGAGACCAGGACACCGCCCCGGTGGTGTCGAAGCCTCGTGGAGCCGACCGTAAGACCCGCGCCACCCGCCCCCGCCACAAGGCGGAGGCGGGGCGGGCAGGTGGCGCAACCCCGCCGCACCAGCGGCAGACAGAAGCGAGAGACCGTCCTCAAGCCGAAGCCCCCACGCTTTGGTGATGTGACGGACCTTCCAGGCAGAAATGCCCGGAATGCCGAGAGCCACTGAGGCTCTGAGCAACGGCATACTGTCCGTCGTGATGACGTATGACCACTTCGGTTCGACCTACAGTCATACGCGACGACCGGATCCCCGGATCGCTGCCCAGATCCACGAGGCGCTCGGCGATGCCGCCGCCGTCATCAACGTGGGTGCCGGCGCCGGTTCCTACGAACCACCGGCAACGGTGCTGGCGGTTGAACCCAGTTCGGTGATGATCGCCCAACGTCCGACCGGATCCGCGCGGGCCCTGCGGGCATCGGCGGAGTCGATTCCCATCGCAGACGACTCGGCCGACGCGGTGATGGCGCTGCTGACGGTGCACCACTGGACCGACCTGGAGGCCGGTGTCGGGGAACTCCTTCGGATCGCCCGGCAGCGCGTCGTCGTCTTCACGTGGGACCAGGCCGTCTTCCGCAGGTTCTGGCTGCTGGACGAGTACCTGCCAGAGGTGGCCGCGTTCGACGGCACAAGGGCCATCCCGATCGACCGGCTGGTTGCGCTGCTGGGAGGCGCGCGCATCGAGACGGTCCCGGTCCCGCACGACTGCATCGACGGATTCGGCGCTGCCTTCTGGCGCCGGCCTGAGGCGTACCTCAACCCGAACGTGCGATCCGGTATATCGATGCTCGCCCAGACCGGTGAGGAGGTCCTCCGCCCGGGCCTGGCAAGGCTGTCCAGCGACCTGTCTTCCGGTCTGTGGCACGAACGCCATGCTGACCTGCTGAACCGCGAAACGCTCGACGTCGGCTACCGACTTCTCGTAGCCGACCTGTAGGAACAGGCGGGGGCAGGTCCGTGCCTTCCGCCCGGATCGCCTGCCGACTGTGCGACGTCGGCGTATGAGCGGTCGTGGTCCGCATCCCGCGATGTGTGAGGCCGAGTTCACCGGCTCCCGTACGCGACGATCAGCTACGGCCGGCGGTGAGGATCGCGCTTGCGACGACGTCGAAGAGGTGATCGGCGCGTGGCGCGAGCGAGGGTTGATCGCCGAGCCAGGCGAGCGCAGCCACCAGGGCGAACACATCGTCGCCGTCCATGTCGGTCCGCGCGGTGCCGGCGGCCTGGGCACGGGTGAGGAGCCGCGCGCCGGCCGCGCGCAGCGTGACGCACGACGCGTGGAGTGCGGACTCGGTGTCCTCGATGGCGGCTGCCATCAGCACCACAGCGCCCCGGTACTCGGTTGTCCACGCGACGCAGTCGCGCAGCCACGATACGAGAGCGTCGTCGGGCGAGCCGGCCGTTTCGAGGGCGCTGGCCTTGGCGGTCAGCTCGTCGAAGCTCGTGCGGAGCAGGGCGTCGAGCAGCGCCTCGCGCGTCGGGAAGTGACGCAGCAGCGTCGCGAGTCCGACATCGGCCCTGCGGGCGATGTCGCGCAGTGACACGTCGACGCCTTGCTCGGTGATGGCGGTGCCCGCTACTGCGAGCAGGTGGTCGCGGTTCTTCCTGGCGTCGGCCCGCATCTGCCCCTCTTGACTATCCGGATCAGTGGTCCATATATTCGGATCAGTGGTCCGGTTATGTGGATCGCTGATCCGAATGAGTCTATCCCGCAGCGCGGGCAGGAGAGAACGATGCCGAAACACACGATGAGGGCGGTCCGGCTCCATGAGCACGGCGGTCCTGAGGTTCTGCGGTACGACGAGGTGCCGATGCCCGAGCCGGGGCCGGGTGAGGTGCTCGTTCGTGTGCACGCGGTCGGCGTCAATCCCCCCGACTGGTACCTGCGCGACGGGATGTCCAACCTGCCTCCGGATGTGAGGCCGAAGTTCAGCCTGCCCGTGATTCCGGGGACGGACCTGTCGGGCGTCGTCGAGGCCGTCGCCGCGGATGTGGACGGCTTCTCCGTCGGGGACGAGGTCTTCGGTCTCCTCCGCTTCCCCAGCTTCGACGGCAGCACCTATGCCGAGTACGTGGCCGCGCCCGCGTCGGACCTCGCGCTCAAGCCGGCCGGCATCGATCACGTGCACGCCGCCGGGGCGCCCATGGCCGGGCTCACGGCGTGGCAGTTCCTGATCGAGCTCGGACACGATCACCCGTCGCCCTTCCAGGCGGCGCAGCACCGTCCGGTGCCACTCGACGCCGACACGACGGTGCTCGTCAACGGCGCCGCGGGCGGGGTGGGACACTTCGCGCTCCAGCTGGCGAAATGGAAGGGTGCACGGGTCATCGCGGTGGCGTCGGGCGCGCACGAATCCTTCCTGCGCGAACTCGGCGCCGACGAGTTCATCGACTACACCAAGAACCGTCCCGAGGAACTCGTGCACGACGTCGACCTCGTTCTCGACGCCGTCGGCGGCCCCCACAGCAAGCGCTTCCTGCGCACGCTCAAGCGCGGCGGCTCCCAGTTCCCCGTGTTCTTCGGCGAATTCGACGACGAGGAGACCGCGAAGCTGGGCGTCACCGTCACGGGCACCCAGGTCCGCTCGAACGGCGCCCAGCTCGCCGAACTGGCACGCCTGCTCGACGCGGGCACGGTCCGCGTCGCGATCGACAGCACGTTTGCGCTCACGGATGCCCGAGCCGCGCACGAACGCGCCGCCCGAGGGCACATCCGGGGGAAGATCGTGCTCACAGTCGCTTAGGAACGAGCCGTCTCACCGACGCGCAGGTGGTTGTGCCAGCCGCCGCAGCGGATTGAACAGCTGCGCTCCGGTCCGTTCGGGTTCGCCCGTGCGGGCCGGCCGCAGCGGGTGCACATTCGGCAGCTGTGCCAGTCGGCGTTCGGACTCGCGTCGTGGTGGTGCCGGTCGCCGATCGGTGTCCGGCCCGGGCGGTCGGCGGTCAGCCGGGTCCAGGCGTCCCGGTTGCCGATCCGGCCGGCAAGGTTGCGCGACGCCAGGGAAGACCGTGAGCCGGGTCGGCTGTGCTCACGAAGAACCGCCGGCCCAGGTCACCTGGAGCTGAGCGCTTTCTGATATTCCCGGCGCCTAAAAGACGGCGGATTCGATATTCGCCTCCGAAGCACCCACCACTCATTACTCGGCGATGGGGCTGGGGGGACCTGCCAGTACCCGGACCAGCAGGCCAGGGCCAAGGCAGGCCTGCTGGACCGCTCCGAGGCGCCCTTTCGGCTGGTTCTCTGGGATGCACGCAGTCGTCAAGAACCAAGGATTTCCCCATGAACCTGAAGCTCGAAATGATCGTGCTGCCCGTCTCCGACACCGACCGGGCCAAGGCCTTCTACGAGAAGGTCGGATTCCGCCTGGACGTCGACTACACGGCCAACGAGGAATTCCGGGTCGTGCACTTCACGCCGCCCGGCTCCGAGTGCTCGATCATTTTCGGCGAGGGAATGACTCCTATCGCACCCGGCTCGTTCCAGGGCCTGTATCTCATCGTCTCCGACATCGAGGAGGCCCACGCGGAGCTCGTCGGCCGCGGCATCGAGGTCAGCGAGATCTTCCACGACGCCGGCGGGCTGCTGTACCACGGCCACGAGGGCGGGGACGTCACCTACGACCGTGTCGGCCAGAAGCAGCTGGCCGGCCTGCATCCCGAGCGCGCCTCCTACGGCTCCTTCCTCACCTTCAGCGACCCGGACGGCAACGGATGGGTGCTCCAGGAGGTCTCGCAGCGCCTCCCCGGCCGCTGACCGCCCCACGAAGCCACCGCAGGCCGGCACCGGACCGCCGGGCGAGCGCAAGGGTTGCTCTCCGCCGCCCGGCGGTCCGGTGCCGCAGGCGCCGAGAGACGGCTTCGCCGCCATGGTCGTCCCATCCCGTGACCGCCCCGCCGACCCCGTGTGGTGTGGCGGCCCCGGCGCCGTCCGGCAACGGGGGAACGGCGAACGCGGCCGCAATGGACCTCGGACGCCGGAGTGTCCGACCGAGTCACCGAAGCAATCAGGAACGCAACAGTGAGGAACGCAGCAGTGATGAACGAGACGACCCGCACCTACGACGTGATCGTCATCGGTGGGGGGCCGGTCGGCGAGAACGTGGCCGAACGCGCCCGCGCCGCAGGGCTCAGCGCCGTGATCGTGGAACGCGAACTCCTCGGCGGTGAGTGCTCGTTCTGGGCCTGCGACCCGAGCAAGGCACTACTCCGGCCGGTGGTGATGCGGGCTGACGCGAGCCGCGTACCCGGACTCGACCCGGCAGTGGCCGGCCCGCTGGACGTCGAGGCGGTCCTCGCACACCGCGACAAGATGTCCTCGTACTGGAAGGACGAGGACCAGGTCGACTGGCTGAACTCGGTCTCCGTCGACCTCGTACGCGGCCACGGCCGCCTCACCGGCCCCAAGCAGGTGGCCGTGCAGACCGCTGAGGGCGACACCATCGCCCTGACCGCCCGGCACGCCGTCGCCGTCTCCACCGGCACCCGCGCCGCCCTGCCCCCGATCCCCGGACTCGACACCGTCCGCCCCTGGACCAGCCGCGAGGCCACCAGCGCCGACAAGGTGCCCGGCCGCCTCGCCGTCGTCGGAGGCGGTGTGGTCGCCGTCGAGATGGCCACCGTCTGGCAGGCGCTCGGTTCCCAGGTCACCATGCTCGTCCTCGACGGCGGACTCCTCGAGCGAATGGAGCCGTTCGCCGGCGAACTGGTCACCGACGGACTGCGCGAAGCGGGCGTCGACATCCGCTTCAACACCAGCGTCACCTCCTTGGCCCGCGAGGGCGGCGAAGACGGCGAGGTGCGGATCACGCTCTCCGACGGCGGGCAGCTGGCCGCGGACGAGATCCTGCTGGCGACCGGCCGCGCCCCGCAGACCCGCGACGTCGGCCTGGAGACCGTCGGTCTCACCCCCGGCGACTGGCTGACCGTCGACGACACCTTCCGCGTCACCGGCGTCGACGGCGGCTGGCTCTACGCCGTCGGCGACGTCAACCGCCGCGCGCTGATGACGCACCAGGGCAAGTACCAGGCCCGGATCGCCGGCACCGTCATCGGCGCCCGCGCCAAGGGAGAGCCCATCGACGACGCCCCCTGGGGCGCGCATGTCGCCACCGCCGACCACGCGGCCGTCCCCCAGGTCGTCTTCACCACCCCCGAGGTCGCCTCCGTCGGCCTGACCAGCCGCGAGGCCGAGCGCAGCGGGCGCCGCATCGAGGTCGTCGACTACGACCTCGCCCACGTCGCCGGCGCCCACCAGTACGGCGAGGACTACCGCGGCAGGGCCCGCATGCTCGTCGACACCGACCGCAACACCGTGGTGGGCGTCACCTTCGCCGGCCCCGGCGTCGGGGAACTGGTGCACTCGGCCACCATCGCGGTCGCGGGTGAGGTGCCCCTCCACCGGCTCTGGCACGCCGTCCCCGCCTTCCCGACCCTCGGCGAAGTCTGGCTGCGTCTGCTGGAGACCTACCGCGGCTGAGTACGCTCCGGCCGGCATGCGGGGCGGTCCTGACCCCCGCCGGATGACTGGGTCGCGTGCGGGTGAGGAGCGATCCTCCTCGCCCGGTGGCCGGTGGCGGGGGGGGGGGGAAATAGAAACCCCCCCCCCCCCCCGGCCGCGCGGGGGCCCGCAACCCCCCGGGGGGGGGGGGGGCGGGGGAATATAAAAAAAAA
>NZ_JBHWGA010000042.1:0-83582 GCF_042733315.1 Streptomyces sp. NPDC059718 | reverse complement strand
GCCCTCGTCGCCACCCACGACCCCCAACTCCTCGCCCTCGCCGACCGCGTCCTGGAACTCCGCGACGGCCACATCCTCACCACCGACTGACCCACGGCTTCCCCGAAGAGTGGGGACATCACGCCCCTCGGCGCGTAAATTGGGATACGAACGGTGCCCATCGGTCGGCACCATGTGCATCCGTGTGAACGCGGAATGCACGGAGGTGAGGGGATCACATGGCTTCGGTGACCCGGACGGCGCGGAACGTCGAGCACACCGCGGAGAGCCTCCATGAGGATCTGGTCCGTCTCGAGGCCCAGAGGCAGGCCCTGGAGAGGGAGCTCGCCGCGGTCGTGGCGCACCTCGGTTCGGTGCAGCGGGCCCTAAGCGCCCTCCAGGCGGTGATCCGCACCCCTGAGGCCGACGTCCCCGCCCCTTCGGACGTGACGGCCCCCGCCGGCACCGGCACGACATACGGCAGGCTCACCGAGCAGATCATGGACTTCTTCGAGCAGGCCGGTGACACCGAGGTGCGTGCCCGCGACGTCGCCGCGGCCCTCGGGCGTGACGGCGACAGCGGCAGCATCAACGCCGTCCGGAGCACACTGGACCGTCTCGTGGGGGCGTCGCGCGTGGACCGCGCGGGCCGTGGCCTGTACCGGGCACGCCGGGGGTAGGCCGCACCCCCTGTCGGGGTTCGACATTCTTCGAACATTCGGGTTATCGTGACCCCATGGCGGACCGGCATTCCCACGAGGCGAGCGAGATGAACCTGCCGCGCGTCCTCGCCGCGCTCAGCGATCCGACACGGATCGGGATCGTGCGTGTGCTGGCCGACGGCAGGGAACGCGGGTGGGGCCAGTTGCGGGCGCCCGTCGCCAAGTCCACCTTGAGCCACCATCTGAAGATCCTGCGCGAGGCCGGCATCACACGGACCCGCCAGGAGGGGACGCGCTGCTACGTCACGCTGCGTCGTGCCGAGCTGGACGAGCGCTTCCCCGATCTGACCCGGGCGCTGCTCTCCGCGGCCGACGCCGAGGACGTCGGCGAGGTCACCTTGGTGGATCCCTAGTCCGGGGCACCGCCGTTGAAGCTCCACGTGGTCACCGCGTGTGTTCGCCGTACTAATCTGTGTGCGCGGACGTTGGCCCCCAGGGGCCGGGAATGAGAGGACACATGGTCTCCACAGCGCACACGACCGAGGATCTCCAGGTCACGGCCGGAGCCCTGCAGGGAGAACTGCAGCGCCTCGAGCTGCAGAAGCAGGCACTCGAACGGGAGTTGGCGGCGGTCGTCGCCCACCTGGGATCGGTGCGAAGGGCTCTCGGCGCCCTCGGCCACCTGGCGGTCACGGCTCCCGCCGTCGCGGCCGCGAGCACCCAGATCGAGGAACGGCAGCCTCCCGTCGTGGAGGTCGAGGAAATCAGGGCCGAGGAGGCGAGGCCCGGGGAGGCCCAGGTCGGGGAGGCCGAGGACGGCACGGCGGAACGGAACGGCGCTTCCGCGGCGGGCGGCTACGGCAGGCTCACCGAGCAGATCCTCGACTACCTGGCCACAACGGGCGGGTCGGACGTGCGGGCGCGCGAGGTGGCGGCGGCTCTCGGCCGGGACGAGGACGCGGGCAGCATCAACGCGGTGCGCAGCACGCTCGACCGGCTGGTGGGTGGCTCCCGGGTCCAGCGCGCCGGGCGCGGCCTGTACCGGGCCGCCGGCTGACGAACCGGGGCCACGAGGCCCTGGCGCGTCGTTGTCACAATCCCGACGGCTGATCTGTCGAGAGTGTGCTTGACCGGCGCTCCGCGCCGGGTGAGCGGCCGGAGGAGGGGGTTTCCCCTGCCCCCCTCCTCCGGCCGTTCGCGTCTCGACGGCTGATCCGCCTGGAAGGACAACGATGCTCCCGAACACCGATGGCGCCCCCGACGTACGGGCGATCGTCATGTCACTGGCCGCCGAGGCCGCCGCCCTGGAGGCGCACGTCCATCGGCTGCAGGAGGAGATCACCGCGGTGGACGCCCGGCTGGAAGCCGTGAACGAGTCCCTGCGCGGCCTGCCCGGCCTGCCGGGCCTCGCACGCCCGGACACGGACGTAAACTGACACTGTGACACAACATGTGAACAGTGTGAATGCTTCCTCCGTGCCCGCTGCCCTCCCTCGCCCCGCCGACAGCACGGGTGGCCCACTCGCCCCGGGTACGCACACGATCACCATCGACCACAAGGGCGCCGCCGTCGCGCAGCGCTATCACGTGGCCGGCGCCGCGGGCCCGGTGTGCGTCGCCCTCTCGGGCGGGCCCGGCATCGGCTGGGAGTACCTGCGGATGCCGCTCCTGGAGCGTGCGTTCACGATGGTGTACGTCGAGCCCGTCGGCACCGGCGAGTCCGGGCGCCTGCCCGACCCGCGCGACTACACCTTGGCGACGTACACGCACTTCGTGAACGGTGTGATCGAGCACCTCGCGCAGCCCTCGGTGACCCTGCTCGGCCATTCGTACGGCGGTTTCGTCGCCCAGCAGTACGCGCTGGAGCACCCGGAGCACCTCGCCTCCCTCGTCCTGTACGACACGTCCCCGGTGACCGGCGAGGAGTTCTGGGCCGACGCCGAGGCCAACATGGAGCGGTTCGCCCGCCGTCATGTCGCGGACCACCCCGAGGTGGCCACCTACGTGGAGGCCCTGACGGCGCCGCTCGGCCAGCTCGACGACGACCGCGCCACCGACTGCCTGCGGACGATCCTGCCCGCGTACGTCGTCGACTACTGGGGACGCGAGGACGAGTTCGGGCCCGCGCGCGGGTCCCTGCGCATGTACGCCGAACCCTCCCTCGGCGAGGGTCCCGCCTTCGACGTCCGTGAGCGGCTGTCCGGCATCACGGCGCCCACCCTCGTGCTGGTCGGCGCGGACGACTTCATCTGCGGGCCGCGGTGGGCGCGGATGATCCACGAGCGGATCCCCGGCGCGCAGTCGGCCGTCCTCGATGACACGGGCCACCTGGCGCACTTCGAGCGCCCCGGGCGGTTCGCGGACGTCGTGACCGGCTTCGTGCTGAAGCACGTCGTTCCCCAGGGGGCCTAGCGCTGACCGCCCCGCGCCAAGCACAACGCGCCGCCCCCGGCCGGTGATCCGGCCGGGGGCGGGGAGGGCGCGGAATGCGCCCGGCTCAACGCCGGGGCAGGTGGTACGGCTCGTGCGGCGTCCTGGAGGCGGGCACGACCAGGCCGTCCACGTACTGCCGGACCAGGCGCGGGCACCTGTCCTCGGTGGCCCGCCAGGTGGCGCCCGGCAGGGGGCGGCCGAGCTGGGCCACGACGGCGAGGACGTCCTCGGCGGTGATGTCCTCACGTACGCGTCCCGAACGCTGTGCGCGGGACAGCAGCCGCCGCGTCGCGCCGGCCACACGGGCCCGCGGCCCCTCGGCGGCCCCTTCGGGCAGGCAGTACAGGGCGGCCGGCCGCGCGGACGCCAGGGCTTCCAGGAAACCGTGGAGCGCGGCCAGGGGATCGCTCGTGGCCAGCCGTGCCTCGGCGGCCGCGGCCACGGCCGCGATCTGCTCGGCCACGTCGGTCAGCAGTTCCTCACGGCTGCCGTAGTGGCGGTAGAGCGTCGCGTTGCTGACCCCGGCCAGGCGGGCTATCCGGTCCAGCGACACGCCCGCGCCCTGTTCGGCGAGCAGGTCGGCGGCGGCCGTGCGGATCCTGCGGCGGTTGCGCACCGCGTCGGCCCGCAGCCCGCCGTAGCGCGCTCCGCACTCCTGCTGCGCTCCGCCGCCCGGTGCGGAAGCGGTCACGCGCCGGTCCGCGGCGGGCGCGGGGCGCGCAGGTGGGCGCGCTGGGCGAGTTCC
The DNA here is from genome assembly GCF_042733315.1 of Streptomyces sp. NPDC059718. Classification (NCBI taxonomy): domain Bacteria; kingdom Bacillati; phylum Actinomycetota; class Actinomycetes; order Kitasatosporales; family Streptomycetaceae; genus Streptomyces; species Streptomyces sp. NPDC059718. The sequence continues at coordinate 79,763 of NZ_JBHWGA010000042.1, read as the reverse complement.
CCGTCGTCGACCAGGGTGAGCATCGGCTGGCCGGGGGCGCACAGCATGGTCACGACGAACCGGGTCCGAGCGTCCGGCAGCGCGTTGCCGTCCTGGTAGTGGATGACGTCCCCGCCCGGCTCCCAGAAGGTCCCACCGGCCTCGACGATCCGTTCCGGCTCGCCTTCGAGCTCGAACCGGACCGCTCCTTCGAGCACGTACCCGAAGGCCGGCCCGGAGTGGCGGTGGGGCGGGGTCCCGGGGTCGCCGGGGGGCCACTCGACGGCGATCGTCATCCCCGAGGCGCCCTCGGGGATGAAGGGCGGCTTGGCGTCCTGCAGCATCGTCACCGCCGTCTTCCAGGCCTCCGACCGCGGCTGCTCGTTGCTGCTGCCCTGTGTCTCCGACACTGCGCTGCACCTCCATGGTTGTGCCCGAATTGTGGAGAAATGATGGTATGCCGCCGTCGCACGCGGCCGATGTACCGACATCGGCCGCCGGTGGCCACCGTCGTCCTGTCCGGGCGGACGTAGCTGCTCCTCCATACGACCGGACAGCACCCGCCGGTGTGACGTCCCCCTCGTTCCCTCCCCCCACCGCTCGCAGCAGCGTCCGCGGTGGTGTCACAACCGCGGCGCGGGCGCGGTCACAGCAGGTGGAGTGGCCGGCTGCGCCGTCACGAGGACATCGGAGGGCCGACGGCCCCGCGGACGAAAGGGACCCGGATGAGAGTCGCTGTCGCAGGGGCCGGCGGTCTGCTCGGTTCCAGGACGGTCGCAAGGCTGCGGGACCACGGAGTGGAGGTCGTCCCCCTGCCCGACCGCGACCGGCCCGGAGCCGTCACGGACGGGGACCTCGCCGGGGCACTGCGCGGCGCCGACATCGTGGTCGACGTCACCGACACGCCCTCGCCCGCCGAACCGGTCAGCCTGCAGTACTTCCGCACCGCCACCGCGCGCCTGCTGACCGCGGCCGAGGCGGCGGGGGTCGAGCACCACGTGGTCCTGTCCTTCATGGGGGCCGAGCGGCTGCTGTCGGGCTACTTCCGCGCGAAGCTGCTGCTGGAGGAGCAGGTGCGGCGTTCCCCGGTCCCCCACTCGATCGTCCGTGCCGCCCTGTCCTTCGAGTGCGTCGAGGCGATGGCCGCGGAGGGCGCGGACCAGGACGCCGGGCTGCGCGTGGCCCCCGCCCTGGTGCGGCCCGTGTCGGCGGACGACATCGCGGCGGCGGTCGCGCGCGTGGCGGTGGGGGTGCCGCTGTTCGGCACCCTGGAGGTCGCCGGGCCGCAGGAGTTCGCGCTCGACGAGCTCACGGCCGAGCTGCTGACCGCCACGGGCGACGCCCGGAACGTCGTCACCGACGAGCACGCGTGGTTCTTCGGCGCCGAGCTGCAGCGACGGTCGCTGCTCCCCGGAGCGGACGCCCACGTGGGCCATACGACGTTCCGCGAGTGGCTCGCGCAACGGTGACGCCCGCGGCACCCGCGGCACCGCCCGCGCCCGCCCCGCACCGCCCCCTCTCCGGCGGCCGCCGCCCGCGAGTCCCCCTCCGCGGCCGCCGCCCTCCCCTCCCCATGTCCCGACAGGAAGGCCGCCATGAGTGATCCGGCGCAGTCCGCGCAGTCCCCCTCGACCAGCCCGCTCGACCGGTTGCCCGACCGCGACGCCGAGGAGACCGCGGAATGGCGGGCGTCGTTCGACGCCGTCATCCGGCACGCCGGGCCCGACCGCGCCGCCTACCTGCTGCGGCGCGTCCACGAGTACGCGGCGGCGTCCGGGGTGCCGGTCCCCGGGCTGCTGTCCACGGAACCCGTCAACACGATCCCCGTGGCGGCCCAGCCGGCCTTCCCCGGCGACCTCGCCATGGAGTCCCGGATCACCGCGCTGAACCGGTGGAACGCGGCGGCCATGGTCACCCGCGCCTCCCGCCTGGGCCTGGGGGGCCACATCGCGACGTACGCGTCGGCGGCCTGGCTCTACGAGGTGGGCTTCCAGCACTTCTTCAAGGGCAAGGACTGGGGTTCCTCCCGGGCCGAAGGCTCCGGGGGAGCTTCGGGCGACCAGCTGTACGTGCAGGGGCACGCGTCACCCGGCATCTACGCCCGCGCGTTCCTGGAGGGCCGGCTGCGCGAGGAGCAGCTGGACGGCTACCGCCGCGAGGCCGACGGCCACGGCCTGCCGTCCTACCCGCACCCCCGGCGCCTGCCGTGGCTGTGGGAGTTCCCCACCGTCTCCATGGGTCTCGGCCCTCTCGCGGCCGTCTACCAGGCCAGGTTCAACCGCTACCTCCATGCCCGCGGCATCAAGGACACGTCGGCGTCGCGGGTGTGGGCCTTCCTCGGGGACGGCGAGGTGGACGAGCCCGAGTCGCTGGCCGCGCTGGCGCTCGCCGCGCGCGAGGGTCTCGACAACCTGACCTTCGTCGTCAACTGCAACCTGCAGCGCCTGGACGGGCCGGTGCGGTCCAACTCCAGCATCGTGCGGGAACTCGAGGGCCGGTTCCGTGGCGCGGGCTGGAACGTGGTGAAGTCCCTGTGGGGCGAGGCCTGGGACCCGCTGCTGGCGCAGGACACGGAGGGGGCCCTGGTGCGGCGGCTCGGCGAGGTGCCCGACGCCCAGATGCAGACGTACGCCGCGCGGGACGCGGGCTACGCACGCGAGCACTTCTTCACCGGCGACGCGCTGGCCCGCATCGCGGCGGGCCTGACCGACGGGCGGATAGCCGAGCTGTTCACCGAGTCCCGGGGCGGTCACGAGCCCCTGAAGGTGTACGCCGCCTACCGCGCCGCCGTGGAGCACCGGGGCGCGCCGACCGTCGTCCTCGCCCAGACCGTCAAGGGGCACACCCTGGGCTCGGACTTCGAGTCGCGCAACGCCAACCATCAGATGAAGAAGCTGACGATGGCGCAGTTCCGCCGGATGCGCGACACGCTGGAGCTGCCCATCCCGGACAGCGCGCTGAGCGGGGACCTGGTGCCGTACTGGCATCCCGGCGAGGACTCCGAGGAGGTGCGCTACCTGCGGGAGCGGCGGGCGGCCCTGGGCGGCCCCGCGCCGGTGCGCAAGGTGGTCGCCAAGCCGCTGAAGCAGCCGCCGGCCGCGCCCTTCGAGGCCCTGCGCAAGGGCTTCGGCAAGCAGGAGGTGGCCACCACCATGGCGCTCGTGCGGCTGGTCAAGGACCTCATGCGCGACCCCGACACGGGGCGGCGCTGGGTGCCGATCGTCCCCGACGAGGCGCGGACGTTCGGCATGGAGTCCCTCTTCCCGACGGCCGGGATCTACTCCCCCGACGGCCAGACCTACGAGCCCGTCGACGCCGACCAGTTGCTGCACTACCGCGAGGCCGAGAGCGGGCAGCTGATCGACGAGGGGATCACCGAGGCCGGGTCGCTGGCGGAGTTCACGGCCGCCGCGACCGCCTACGCCACGCACGGCGAGCCCATGATCCCGTTCTACATCTTCTACGCGATGTTCGGGTTCCAGCGGACGGGCGACCAGTTCTGGGCCCTGGCCGACCAGTTGGGGCGGGGCTTCGTGGTCGGCGCGACCGCGGGGCGTACGACGATGACGGGCGAGGGCCTGCAGCACGCCGACGGGCACTCGCACCTGCTGGCCTCCACCAACCCCGCCGCCGTGAGCTACGACCCCGCGTTCGCCTTCGAGATCGCCGTGATCGTCAGGGAGGGGCTGCGACGGATGTACGGCGACCGGCCCGAGGACGTCTTCTACTACCTGACGGTCTACAACGAGTCGAAGCGGCAGCCTGCGATGCCCGACGGGCCGTCGGTCGAGCAGGGGATCCTGCGGGGCATCTACCGCTTCCGGCAGGCGCAGTCCCCCGGCGCCGGGCCGCGGATCCAGCTGCTGTCCTCCGGCACGGCGATCCACTGGGCGCTGGAGGCCCAGGAGCTCCTCGCGTCCGAGTGGGGGGTGCAGGCGGACGTCTGGTCGGTGACCTCCTGGACGGAACTGCGCCGCGACGCGCTCGACGCCGACCGGCAGCGGATCGGTGGTGAGGAGCGCGTCCCGTACGTGACCTCGGCACTGTCGGGGGCACCCGGGCCCGTCCTGGCGGTCAGCGACTGGATGCGGCAGGTGCCCGACCAGATCAGCCAGTGGATCGAGCAGGACTACTCCTCCCTCGGCACGGACGGCTTCGGTCTGTCGGACACCCGGGAGGCGGCGCGCCGCTACTTCCGGGTGGACGCCGGGTCGATCGTGGTGGCCGCCCTGGACCAGTTGGCGCGCGCCGGAGCGGTCACCCCGCAGACGGTGGAGCAGGCCCGCGGCCGATACGGCTGGCAGGCCTGACGCGCCCACCGGGGACACGGACGTCTCCGGGTCCCCGCGGGCCCTCGGTGTGCACGTCGCCGAGGGCCCGCCGCCCCGCGCCGGGCGGCGGCCCGGCGCGGGTTCACTCCCGCATCCCGGCGAGTGCCGCCGCCGGGCCCCGCACGGCCAGGGCGGCCGGGACGGTCGCGGCGGCGACCGCGAGCACCGCGCACGCGCCGACGGCCGCACCGACGGCCGTCCACGGCAGTGCGATCGGGCTGTCCACCGACAGCAGGGCCAGCGCGCAGCGCATCCCGGCGAGGTTGAGTGCGGCGACGGCCAGGCCGAGCAGCGCGCCGACCGCGACGACCACCAGGGACTCGGCGCCCACCAGCCGCAGCACCTGCCGCCGCGTGGCCCCGGCCAGCCGCAGCACGGCCAGCTCGCGGACCCGGTCGGAGGTGGCCATCACCATGGTGTTGACCAGGGAGATGGCGGTGTAGAGCAGGGCGATGCCGAGGACGAGCAGGAAGCCGAGCCGGGTCGTGCGGTCGTTCTCCGGCCGGCCGGCCGCGAGCCACGCGTCCCGGGTGAGCACCCGGCCGCCGGACGGCCGCACCGCCTCGCGCAGCGCGGCGGCCACCGCGCCGGGGTCGGCGCCGTGGGCCAGGGCGACGTCCACCCGGTCGACGGGAGCGCCGGGGGCGTTGGCGGGGGTGACGTAGACGCCGTTCCCGCCCGTGCCGGTGGCCATCACCGCCGCGATGCGCAGCGTCCTGCCGGTGCCGTTCCCGAGCCACACCCGGACGCTCTGCCCGACGGAGTGCCGTTCCCATTCCTCGTTGACGACGATCGACCCGTCGTCCAGGTCGCTCACCTTCCCCGCGACGAGCGGCAGCCGGCTGGTGGCGGCGAGGGCCCGGGGGTCGGCGGCATGCGCATCGGACCTGATCAGCGCCGGGCCGTCCTCAAGGACGTACACCGCGCTCGACGCGGTCGGTGACACCTGCGTCCCGGGGACCTCGCGCAGACGCTCCAGGGTCCGGGTGCCGAAGCCCGCGCCGTCCGGTGCGACGAGGACGAAGGCGGCGGTGGTCCGCTCGCGCGCCTCGGCGGCCTCGGCACGGCCGAGCGTGGCGGTGGCGCCGAGCAGCGAGCCCGTGAGGGCGACCATCACCAGCACGGGCGAGGCGACCGCGGCGGTACGGCGCACGCCGGCGGCGGCGTTCTCGCCCACCAGCATGCCGGCCGCGCCGGGCAGCCGCCCCGCGGCCCGGGCGAGCAGCCGGGTCAGCGGGCGCAGCACGACGGGTGCGAGCAGCGCGGTCGCGGTGATCAGCAGCATCGGCCGGCTCACGTACGTCTTGCGGTGCAGCAGGTCGCCGGGGTCGCCGTACAGCGTGACGCAGAGGGTCACCACGGCGGTCAGCAGCAGCCCGCCGCCCGACAGCCACCGGCCCCACGTCATCGCCCCGGTGTCCACGGAGGCCTCGCGCAGCGCCTGCGCCGGGCCGGTGCGGCCGGCCCGCCACGAGGCCGCGGCCGCCCCGCCGAGGGCGACGAGCAGGCCCGTCCAGAACGCGGCGTGGTACGGCCAGGTGTGGTCGCCGATGGCGAACCAGCCCGGTGCCAGTCCGCCGTCGACCACCGACGCGGCCAGCCACGGCGCGGCGTACCCGCCGAGCGCGCAGCCCGCCGCCGAGGCGAGCACGCCGACCAGCAGGGACTCGGTCAGCACCATGCGGCGGAGCCGGCCCGGGGTGGCGCCCGCGGTGCGCAGCAGCCCGAACTCGCGGCGGCGCTGGGCGACCGCGAAGGCGAACGTGGACGCCACGACGAACACCGACACGAAGGCGGTGACGCCGCCGGCGGTGCCGAACAGGGCGTTCAGCGCGGTCACCGCCTCGGTGTCCCGGCCGGGGTCGGCGTCGGCGTGACGGCGGTCGTTCCCGGTGAGGACCCGGGCGCCGCTGCCGCGGACGGCGTCCCGTACCGCGGCGGCGTCCGCGTCGACCGCCAACTGCGCGCTGAAGGGGCACAATCGGGCGGCGCGCGCGTCGGTGTAGAACACGGCGTGCTCGAACCCGCGGCCGGGCACGGTGCCCACGACGCGGACGGTGCCCCGGTCGGTGCGCACGCGTGCGCCCGGCGTGGCCCAGCCGCCGGTCACGACGACCTCGTCGGCGGCGCGGGGCGCGCGTCCCGCACCGAGCCGGTACGGGGCGAACGCGGCGGTGGACCAGGGGTGTCCCACCAGGTCGCCGGGCCCGCCCTCGGCCCGTACGGGGAAGGACCGGTCCTCGACGACCGTGCCGAGCCGCCGCAGCCCGGCCACGGTCGCGGCGGGTACGGAACGCGGCTGCGCGAGCGGCTGCGTCCGCCCGCCCCTCGGCGTGGGCACGCGCAGGGTGTCCTGACCGCGGACCACGACCGGCGCCGCGGCGAAGCGTTCCGGCCCCCGTTCGGGCGCGTCCTGGGAGGAGGCGAGGACCAGTCCCATCACGGCCAGCAGCGCGACCCCCAGCGACAGCGCGACGAAGCTGCCGGCGAAGGTGACCCAGCGGGTGCGCAGGGTGTGCAGGGCGAGGCTCAGCACGGCACGGCCTCCAGCCCGGTCATGCGCCCGGCGATGGCGTCGGCGCCCGCCGCGGCCAGTTCGCCGTTGACGCGGCCGTCGACGAGGAACACGACGCGGTCGGCGTAGGAGGCGGCCACCGGGTCGTGGGTGACCATCACGACGGTCTGGCCCTCGTGGTCGGCCATGCCGCGCAGCAGGGTCAGCACCTCGCGGCTGGTCCGCGAGTCCAGGGCGCCGGTCGGTTCGTCGCCGAACAGCACCTCGGGGCGCGTGATCAACGCGCGTGCCAGGGCCACGCGTTGCTGCTGTCCGCCGGACAGCTCCGACGGCCGGTGCCCGGCGCGGTCGCCGAGCCCCACCTGCCGCAGCACGTCACGCACCCGCGCCCGGGAGGGCCGGCGGCCGGCCAGGCGCAGGGGCAGCGCTGCGTTCTGCTCGGCGGTCAGCGCCGGCAGCAGGTTGAACGACTGGAAGACGAACCCGATGCGTTCACGGCGCAGCAGCGTCAACTGCCGCTCGCCGAGCCCGGTGAGATCGGTGTCGCCGAGGAGGACCGACCCCGACGTGGGCCGGTCCAGGCCCGCGGCGCACTGCAGGAGCGTCGACTTGCCCGAGCCGGATGGCCCCATGACGGCGGTGAAGGACCCCCTGGGGAAGGCGAGGGAGACCTCGTCGAGGGCCGTCACGGCGCTGTCCCCGCAGCCGTGCCGCCTGCTGACGGAGCGCAATCGGATGGCGTCGTCGTTCATCTGTCCCCACTCGTTCGGTGCCGGTTCTCCGCCCCGCCCGGCGGGGCGGAGTGCTCCGGGACGCGGCGCCTCCCGGACGGCTCCACGAAATCCCGTGCGGCGGGTCCGGCGCAGTGCGGCAGGGGCGAGAGTCGGGGTAGGGCCAGGCATACCCCCGGTCCTCCCGCCGGCCCGATGGTCCAGGCCCGCGCCCGGGTCCTACGGTGATCCGCATGCAACCCAGGAATGTGTGGCAGGCGATGTCCGGACCGGGATTCCTGCTGTCCGTGTGGCCGTGGCGCTCGCTGGCGTACCTGCTGACCGGGGTCGCCGCGGGCGCCGTCACCCTCGTGGGGATCGTGACCGCGGCGGCCGCCGGGGCCGCCCTCGCGGTCGTGCTGGTGGGCCTGCCGCTGCTCGTGCTCACCGCGCTCGCGGGCCTTCCCGTCGCCGTGCTGGAGCGGTGCCGGCTGCGCCTGGTCGACCGTGATCCCGCGCCGGGGTCCCATGTGCCGCCCGCCCAGGGAGGGTTGTGGGCCTGGCTGACCACCCGGCTGCGGGAGCGGGCGACCTGGCGGGAGCTCGGCTACGCCCTGCTGTTCGCTGGTCTGCTGTGGCCGGTGGACGCCCTCCTCGTCACCCTCGCGCTGGCCGTGCCGGTCTCCCTGGTCGCGACTCCGGTGCTGATGGCCACCGTCGGGCAGGGGCACGAGGCGAAGGTGCTCAAGCAGTGGACGGTCGCCACGTGGCCCACGGCGTGGGGCACGGCCGTCCTGGGGCTGCTGCTGCTCGCGCTCGGCGCCTACGTCCTGGGCGCCGCCGCGGGCGCCAGGGCCGGCCTCGCCCGGCTCCTCGTCGCCCCGCGCGACCGGGACCTGGGCGCCCGGATCGTCGAACTGACCCGCTCCCGCGTGCGCCTGGTGGACGCCTTCGAGGCGGAGCGGCGCAGGATCGAACGGGACCTCCACGACGGGGCGCAGCAACGCCTCGTCGCCCTGTCCATGGCCCTGGGGCTGGCCCGGCTGGACGCGCCGCCCGGCCCGCTGGCCGACCGGCTCGCCACGGCCCACGACGAGGCGGGCAGGGCCCTGGAGGAACTGCGTGAGCTCATCCACGGCATCCACCCCCGGGTCCTGGCCGACTTCGGCCTGGCGGCGGCCGTCGCCGACGCCGCCGACCGCTCCGCCGTCCCCGTCGACGTGGCCGTGGAACTGCCCGGACGGCTTCCCCGGGCGGTCGAGGCCGCCGCGTACTTCGTGGTCCGCGAGGCCCTCGCCAACGTCGCCCGGCACAGCGCCGCCGAGCGCGCCGAGGTGAGCGGCGGGCACCGCGACGGGCGGCTGTTCCTCCAGGTGCGCGACGACGGCCGGGGCGGCGCCGAGCCCGCTGCGGGCAGCGGGCTGACCGGGCTCGCCGACCGGGTGTCCGTACTGGATGGCAGACTCTCCCTGTCCAGCCCCCAGGGCGGACCGACCCTGCTGCGTGTGGAGATTCCTTGCGAGTGGACCGAGCGCTCCGCGTAGTGCTGGCCGAGGACAGCGTCCTGCTGCGGGACGGGCTGACCGGTCTGCTCGACCGCTGCGGGCACGAGGTGGTGGCCGCCGTGGGAGACGCCGGCGCGCTGGTCGCGGCCGTCGACGAGCACTCCCCCGACGTGGTGGTGACCGACGTCCGCATGCCGCCCGGATTCCAGGACGAGGGCCTGCGGGCCGCGGTGCTGCTGCGGCAGAAGCGGCCCACCCTGCCCGTCCTCGTCCTCAGCCAGTACGTGCAGCGCGCCTACGCCGCCGAGTTGCTGGACTCCGGCGACGGAACGGGCCTGGGATACCTGCTGAAGGACCGGGTCGGCCAAGTCGAGGAGTTCGTCGGGGCGCTGTGCGAGGTCGCGGCGGGCGGCACGGTCGTCGACCCCGAGGTCGTACGGCAGTTGCTGCGCCGCCGCCGCGATCCGCTGGAGCGGCTCACCCCGCGTGAGCGGGAAGTGCTGGCGCTGGTCGCGGAGGGCAGGTCGAACGGCGCGATCGCGCGCCACCTGGTCGTCTCCGAGGCGGCGGTGGGCAAGCACATCGGCAGCATCCTCGCCAAGCTCGACCTCCCCCCGGCCGACGAGACCCACCGCCGCGTCCTGGCCGTCCTGGCCTACCTGCGGGCCTGATCCGTGGGAACCCCCGCGATGGTCGCTCCGCGGGTCAGCCCACCGCCGCATCGTGCTGCCGGCGCACCATCTCGGCGATCCAGACGGGCGCGAACGGGGACGTGCACCCCGGGGAGGTCGGGTAGTCCTTGAGCACCTCCAGGCGCTCGCCGATGCCGACGGCGCGGGCGCGGTGCTCGGGGTGCTCGATCCCGATCTGGGCCAGGCAGTGGTTCATCGCCCACTGCAGGCGGTCGGGGGCGTCCTTCATGTCCGCCTCGATGGCGTCGAGCAGCCCCGGGAGGTCGAGGCCGTCGGGCTTCTTCGCCACGCGTTCGGTGGTCAGCGCCCATCCGGCGCTCGCCACCACGGGATCCGGGTCGGCCAGCCAGGCCACGCGCAGCTCTTCGGCGTGCGGGTTCTTCTTCACCACGTAGTTCACGAGCCAGTCGTGCACCTTGGGTGCGCGCGCCTCGCGCAGCATGACGTCCAGCTCGCCCCGACCGAACGCCTTGGGGCGGCAGATCAGGATCGCCAGCAGCCGCGCCGCGGTGTCCTCCGCCTCCCAGAGCCCGCACGCGAGTTCCTGCTGCGTCTTCAGGCGCTTCGCGAGGGCGCGCAGCTTGCCGAGGTTCACGCCGTGGTCGTCGCCGTGCCGCTCGTTCACCGCGCGGGCCTTCGGGTCCTCGAGCGCGGCCAGCTCGGCCATCACCTCGGCCGGCGTCGTCTGCGCCACATCGGTCTCCTGTCCCTCGCGAGCGGGGTTGGGCCTACGACGATGCCACATGCGGCCGGTGGTCGCGGCGGCCGGTCCCTACGCGGCTGAGGCGGCCACGTCCAGTTCGGCCCAGACGACCTTGCCGTTCTCCGCCGAGCGGGATCCCCAGCGACGGGACATCTGGGCGACCAGGAAGAGGCCGCGGCCGTTCTCGTCCAGGGAGTCCGCGCTGCGCAGGCGCGGGGCGCAGACGTCGGTGTCGGACACCTCGCAGGTCAGGGCCTGGTGCCGGATCAGGCGCAGGCCGATCGGGCCGGCGCCGTGGCGCACGGCGTTGGTGACCAGCTCGCTCACGAGGAGCTCCGTGGACTGCTCGAGCCCGTCCAGGCCCCAGGCGGTCAGCTGGCCGGCCGCCAGCCTCCGGGCGCGGCGGACGGCGCTCTCGTCGGCGGGCAGCGTCCAGGAGGCGATGTGGGCCGAGTTGAGCGAGCGGGTCCTGACCAGGAGCAGGGTGACGTCGTCGCACGGAACCTGCGCGGGGAGGGACTCCGTCGCGCGGGTGCAGAGCTCCTCCAGGGACCGGCCCGGATCCCCGAGGGCGGCGCCCAGGCGGTCCATCCCTTCCTCGATGTCGCCGCCGCGGCTCTCGATCAGGCCGTCGGTGTAGAGGGCGATCAGGCTTCCCTCGGGCAGTTCCAGCTCCACGGCCTCGAAGGGGTCCCCGAGGCCGATGCCCAGGGGCGCTCCGGTGGGGAGGTCGGGGAAGGTGACCCGGCCCTCGTGGTCGACGATCGCGGGCGGGGGGTGCCCGGCCCGGGCCATGGTGCACACGCGGGTGGCCGGGTCGTAGACGGCGTACAGGCAGGTGGCGCCCACGACGGCGGGTGTCTGGTCCGCGGGGTCGGTGTCCTCCTCGACCAGTCTCTGGACCGTGTCGTCGAGGCGGGTCAGCAGTTCGGCGGGGGGCAGTTCCATGTCGGCCAGCGTGCGGACGGCGGCGCGGAGCGTGCCCATGGTCGCTGCGGCGTGCAGACCGTGACCGACCACGTCGCCGACGACGAGGGCGACCCGGGCGCCGGACAGCGGGATGACGTCGAACCAGTCGCCGCCGACCCCGTGGTCCATGTCGGCGGGCAGGTAGCGCGATGCCGCGTCGACGGCCATGCCGCCCCTCAGCCGGCGCGGGAGCAGGTTGCGCTGGAGGGTGAGGGCCGCGGTGTGCTCGCGGGCGTACTGCCGCGCGTTGTCCAGTGCCAGTGCGGCACGTCCGACGAGTTCCTCGGCCAGCATCAGGTCGACGTCCTGGAACGGCTCGGGGTCCGCGGTGCGGATGAACAACACCACGCCCAGCAGTGCGCGCCGGGCGCGGATCGGGACGACCATCAGCGAGTGGACCCCGTTCTCGCGGATCCTCGCGGCCAGGGCCGGGTCCTGGTCGATCCAGATCCCCGGGGCGATGTCCAGGATCGGCTCCAGGTGGGACCTGCCCGTGCTCAGGACCTGGGCGAACGGTGAGCCGGGCGGCACGGTGACCGGTTCGCCGCGCACCCACACGGATTCCGGGACTCCCTGGTGGATCGAGGCCAGTCCCGCACGTCGCAGAGCGGGGAGGCGTCCGCCCGTCGGGTCGATGCGCAGCGGAGGTCCCTCGCTGAACGGCACGGACTGCTCCAGGTCCACGGCGACGTAGTCCGCGAGCATCGGTACGGCGAGGTCGGCCAGCTCCTGGCTCGTCTGCATCACGTCCAGGGTGCTGCCCAGACGCGTACTGGCCTCGCCGACGGCGGCGAGACGTTCGCGCGCGAGCCGGCTCTCGACGACGTCGGCGCTGATGACGCAGACCCCCAGCGATTCGCCGTCGGCGCCCTGGAGGCAGTGGAACGACGCCGCGAACGGATGCTCCCGGCCCTTGCTCACCGGCAGCCAGGTCCGGTACTCGTGCACCTTGGTGGTGCCGCTCTTCAGGACCTGCCGCATCACGGCCTCGAGTGCGCCTGCCTTGGCGCCGGCCAGCACGTCGACGAACCGTCGTCCGAGTCGGTCGTCGCCGGGGATGCCGTCGTGGTCCTCCATGACGTCGTTGACGAAGACGCACCGCAGCTGCGGGTCGCGGATGACGACTCCGATGGGCGCGCGTGCGAGGAGCGGCCCCCACACCGATCCGTTCAGCGCGTCCCCGGACAGCACGCCGGTGTCGGTCAGGGTCGCGAGCCAGCGTGTCGTGCCGTTCCGGCCCTGCAGCATCGTGAGCCGCAGGGTGACGTCGATCGTGCGCCCGTCCTGGTGGGACACCGCCGTCGTGCCCGGCCAGCCGTTGTGTGCACGGCACCGCTTGACGAAGTCCGACATCGACGGGGTCTCCCCGAAGGACGGCAGCACGAGCGCGGCGGGCAGTCCGACCACGTCTCCGGCGGAGTGTCCGACCAGGCGCTCGGCGGCCGGCGTCCACGCGACGACCGTTCCCCGCTCGTCGAAGATCGCGAACGCCGAGTCGGATATCCCGGGCGTGTTCACATGCTTACCGAGTGTCACCGCGTCCGTGCAGGTCATCGAAGTCTCGTCCTCAGGCAGGCGGGGGGGGCGAAATGCCCGATATGCGCTTCCGGGGATGTGACCGGACGGCACCCGGATCTGTGACAGCCCCGCATCCGGCACTCCCCTGGTGCCGCCCGCGCCGCGCGGGGTCACCGCGCGGCGGCGTCGGTGGACGCCTCCGCGGCCGCTATGTCGCCGGTCTCCGCCCAGACGGTCGTCACGCCCTGCTCGTACAGGGTGTGGAGGGGGACGGAGGTGTGCGACAGGATCGCGGGGATCTTCTCGTCGCCGGGCAGGACGAGGCCGTAGACCTCCTTCCACCCGGCGCCGACGGCACGGTGCCCGAGGTCGCGCAGCAGGCGGCTGCCGAGCCCGCTGTTCTGCCACGCGTCCTCGACGAGCAGCGCCGCCTCCGCGTTCCCGCGGTCCGGCATCAGGTGGCCCACGGCCACGATGTCGCCGGCCGGCTGCTGCACGGCCAGGTGCACGGCCCCGGGCCTGGACAGCAGGGTGCGCAGGTAGGAACGGGGATCGCCCATCGCGCGGTGGTACCGGCTCCACAGGGTGCGGGCCGAGCACCTGAGGTGCATGGCCACGGCGCGTTCGAGGCCCTGGGGGCCGACTTCGACCACGCGGGGGCCGTGCCGCGCGGGCCTTGCGTTCCGCAGCCGGCCGCGGGCGAAGGGAATCACCGGCGCTCGCCGCCCGGGGCCGTCACGACGGGAACCACAGGTCGGCCTCCTCCGCCTCCTCCTTGCCGATGGCGAAGAGGGCGATGTCCTTCTTGCGGGACCGCTGCGGCGGCAACCGGGCCACGAAGGCGTGGTCCCCGTCGCCGACCAGCGGCCTGCCGTGCCCGACAGAGCCCGAAGTGGGCTCGAAGTACTCGGCGTTGACCTCCCTGTAGCGCGCCCACTCTTCCGGGAGGTCGTCCTCGCGGAAGATCGCCTCGACCGGGCACACGGGCTCGCACGCACGGCAGTCCACGCACTCGACGGGGTTGATGTAGAGCGTCCGGCCGCCCTCGTAGATGCAGTCCACCGGACACTCGGCGACGCAGGCCCGGTCCTTGACGTCGACGCAGGGCTGCGCGATGACGTAGGCCACCTTCTGCTCCTCGGTCGCTGCGGGGACGGTCACCGGCGGGCCGGCTGCCCCGGGCATCCTTCGATCAGCTGTATGACCGGAACACCCCTGACGTCGTGACAGGGCGCCCGCCCGGAGGCCGGGCGACACGACCGGCTGTGTCACACGACGGAGTGCCGAGCGGTCTGGTGGTTGACTCTCCGTACACGGTTCGCAGCATGCGACATCCGAGATGAGGTGCATTGTGTCCCCTGAGAACACTTTCGTGATCGTCGGAGGCGGTCTGGCCGCGGGCAAGGCGGCGGAGGCTCTGCGGGAGAACGGCTACGACGGCCGGCTCGTCCTCATCGGCGACGAACGGGACAAGCCCTACGTCCGCCCGCCGCTCTCGAAGGGCTATCTGCTCGGCAAGGAGACGCGCGACTCGATCTTCGTGCATCCCGACGAGTGGTACGACAAGCACGACGTCGACCTGATGCTCGGCACGACGGTGACCGGCCTCGACGCCGGCGCCAAGGAGGTGGAGCTCGACGGCGGGCGCCGCATGCCGTGGACGAAGCTGCTCCTGGCCACCGGTTCGACCCCGCGCCGCCTGCCCGTCCCCGGCGCGGACCTGGACAACGTGCTGTACCTGCGCCGTGTGGGCGACAGCGAGCGGCTCAAGGAGGCGTTCACCGCGGGCGCGCGGATCGTCGTCATCGGCGCCGGGTGGATCGGCCTGGAGACCGCCGCCGCCGCCAAGCAGGCCGGGGCGGAGGTGACGGTGCTGGAGCACGAGGAGCTGCCGCTGCTCAGGGTCCTCGGGCGCGAGGCCGCCGAGGTCTTCGCGGGCCTGCACACCGACCACGGCGTGGTGCTGCGCCACGGCGTGACGGTGGAGCGCATCACCGGCACCGGCGGCCGCGCCGACGGGGTGCAGCTCGCCGACGGCACCCACCTCCCCGCGGACGCCGTGGTCGTGGGTGTCGGCATCACCCCCAACGTCCAGCTCGCCGAGGCGGCCGGGCTGGAGGTGCGCGACGGCGTCGTCACCGACGCGCACCTGCGGACCTCGTCACCGGACGTCTTCGCCGCGGGCGACGTCGCCAACGCCTACCACCCGTTCCTCGACCGCCACATCCGCGTCGAGCACTGGGCCAACGCGCTCAACCAGCCGGCCACCGCCGCACAGGCCATGCTCGGCGAGGACGCCGTCTACGACCGGCTGCCGTACTTCTACACCGACCAGTACGACCTGGGCATGGAGTACACCGGCTACGTGGAGCCCGGCGGCTACGACCGCGTCGTCTTCCGCGGGGACCGGGCGGCACGGGAGTTCATCGCCTTCTGGATGTCGGGGAACCGCATCCTGGCCGGCATGAACGTCAACGTGTGGGACGTCGTCGAGCCGGTCCGCGACCTGATCACCTCGCGCGCCGCGATCGACGACGCGCGCCTCGCCGACCCGGACGTGCCCCTGGACCGCGTCGTCGCCTGACGACCCGGCCCCGTGGGCGTGGGACGGCCGGGTGCCCCGGTCGTCCCACGCCCTTTCGGACACCCTGCCAGGCGTTGCCCGGCAGGCGGGAACCGGTGTCACAGATGGCTTGACCGCCCGGTCGTACTGAGTGACAACCAAGTCGATCGGAGCAGACCGTGGCCCTCACTGAACGACACATTTCGACCATGGTGCTGGTGATCGGCACCGGAGGAGCAGGACTGCGAGCGGCGATCGAACTGGCGGAGGCCGGTGTCGACGTCCTCGCGGTCGGCAAGCGGCCCAAGGACGACGCCCACACGGCCCTGGCGGCCGGAGGCATCAACGCCGCGCTCGCCACGATGGACCCCGAGGACAGCTGGCAGCAGCACGCCGCGGACACGCTGAAGGAGAGCTACCTGCTGGCCGACCCCCGCACCGTGGAGATCGTCACCCAGGGTGCGGCCCTGGGCATCGACGACCTGGAGCGGTACGGCATGGCCTTCGCCAGGGAGGAGGACGGCCGGATCTCGCAGCGCTTCTTCGGCGCGCACAAGTACCGCCGCACCGCCTTCGCCGGCGACTACACCGGCCTGGAGATCCAGCGCACGCTCGTGCGGCGGGCCGAGCAGCTCGACATCCCGGTGCTCGACGGCGTCTACATCACCCGCATCCTCGAACACGACGGCGCCGTGTTCGGTGCGTACGGCTTCGACCTCACCGACGGCACGCACTACCTCATCCACGCCGACGCCGTCATCCTCGCGGCCGGCGGCCACACCCGGATCTGGCGGCGCACCTCCTCCCGGCGCGACGAGAACACCGGTGACTCGTTCCGTCTGGCCGTGGAGGCCGGCGCGCGGCTGCGCGACGCCGAGCTCGTCCAGTTCCACCCCTCCGGCATCATCGAGCCGGAGAACGCGGCCGGCACGCTCGTCAGCGAGGCCGCCCGCGGTGAGGGCGGCATCCTGCGCAACGCGCTCGGGGAGCGGTTCATGAGCCGCTACGACCCCGAGCGGATGGAGCTGTCCACCCGCGACCGCGTCGCCCTCGCCTCGTACACGGAGATCAAGGAGGGCCGCGGCACCCCCAAGGGAGCCGTGTGGCTGGACGTCTCCCACCTGCCGCGCCAGACCATCATGAACCGGCTCCCCCGGGTCTACCAAACGCTGCTGGACCTGCAGATGCTGGACATCACCCGCGACCCGATCGAGATCGCGCCCACCGCGCACTACTCGATGGGCGGCGTCTGGGTGCGGCCGGAGGACCACAGCACCGACGTCCGCGGCCTGTACGCCATCGGCGAGGCGTCCAGCGGCCTGCACGGCGCGAACCGCCTGGGCGGCAACAGCCTCATCGAGCTGCTGGTCTTCGGTCGCATCACGGGTCAGGCGGCCGCCGCCTACTCGCTGGGACTGACCTCGCAGCCGCGCTCGGCGGCGGCGGTGGCGCAGGCCCGCGCCGAGGTCGACGACCTGGTGGCGGCGGACGGGCCGGAGAACGTCCGCGCCCTGCAGCGCGCCATCCGCAACACCATGACCGAGCACGCGGGCGTGGTGCGCGACGAGGAGGGCCTGCGGGCCGGTCTGGCGGAACTCGACCTCATCGAGAAGCGGATGGAGTCCGTCGGTGTCCATCCCGACATCGCCGGCTTCCAGGACCTCGCGCACGCCTTCGACCTCAAGTCGGCGGCCCTGGCGGCGCGTGCCACGCTGGAATCGGCGCTGGAGCGGCGTGAGACCCGCGGCTGCCACAACCGCAGCGACTACCCGGCGCAGGATCCCGCGCTGCGGGTCAACCTCGTCTGGTCCCCGAAGACCGGCGTCACCCGGGAGAGCATCCCGGCCATCCCCGAGGAGATCACCGCCCTGATGCAGGAGGTCTCCACCGAAGGCAAGCTCGTCGAGTGAGGACCGGACGCGTCCTGTGAGCGATCAGGGGCCCGGCGTGCCGGGCCCCTGTCACAAACGGCTCCGCTGCCCGGTCTTTCCCAGCGAAGAGACACCGGCCGGTGCCGGTGGGCGCCGCACCGCGCCTTGCGCGTCACGCACGAGAACATCCGAGAGGACCCCATCATGAAGGTCGTAGTCATCGGCGGAACCGGGCTGATCGGCTCGAAGGTCGTCAGCAAGCTCAACGCGCACGGGCACGAGGCCGTCGCGGCCTCCCCCAACACCGGCGTCAACACCCTGACCGGCGAGGGTCTCGCCGAGGTCCTGCAGGGCGCGCAGGTCGTGGTCGACGTCTCCAACTCTCCCTCGTGGGAGGACGACGCCGTGATGAACTTCTTCCGCACCTGCACCGGCAACCTCATGGAGGCGAACGCCGAGGCCGGTGTCGCCCACCACGTCGCGCTCTCCATCGTCGGCACCGACCGGCTCCCGGAGAACGGCTACTTCCGCGCCAAGCTGGCCCAGGAGGAGCTGATCAAGGCGTCGGGCATCCCGTACTCCATCGTCCACGCCACGCAGTTCTTCGAGTTCGTGAACGGCATCGCGGACGCGGGGACCGAGGGCGACACGGTGCACATCGCGCCCGTGAAGTTCCAGCCCATCTACTCCGACGACGTGGCCACGGCCGTCGCCCGCACCGCGGCCGGCACGCCCCTGAACGGCGTGGTGGAGATCGCCGGCCCGGACGTGTTCCGGTTCGACGAGCTGGTCCGTGACGTGCTCACCGCCCAGAACGACCCCCGCAAGGTCGTCGCTGACCCGCACGCCCGGTACTACGGGTCCGAGCTGCAGGACGACTCCCTCGTCCCCGGCGCCGGCGCACAGCTCGCCGCGACCCGCTTCGCCGACTGGTTCGCCCAGCAGCAGCGGTAGTCCCCCGCGGGTGGCCCCTGCCGCGGTGGGGGCCACCGCAACCGTCCCCGACCCACCCGTACGAAGAGGTCGACCCGCCATGCCCAGGAATTGCGCGGAAACCACCGTCCCCGGTTGCCGTCCGCACGAGGAACTGACCGGTGCGTACGTCATCGACCCGGTCCACAGCGCGGTCGGCTTCTCCGTCCGGCACGCCATGGTCACCAACGTGCGGGGCAGATTCACCGCGTTCGAGGGGTTCCTCCGGCTCGACACGCTCCATCCGGCGCGTTCGGAGGCCCACGTGAGCGTGCAGACCGGCAGCCTGGACACCGGCGTCCGGGCGCGGGACTCCCACATCACCGGCCCCGACTTCCTGGACTCGGCGACGTTCCCCCTCATGGTCTTCCGCTCCACCGCGGTCGTCCCGCTGGACGAGGACCGCTTCCGCATGACGGGGAACCTCAGGATCAAGGACGTCGAGCTGCCGCTGCACATCGACCTCGACTACGGCGGCACCGCCCGCGACACCGACGGGCAGCGGCGGGTCGGCTTCGAGGGCTCGGCCGTCCTCCGGCGTTCGGACTGGGGCCTCAACTGGAACGTCCCCCTGGAGACCGGGGGCGTGCTGCTCAGCGACAAGGCGCGGCTCGAACTCAGCGTCTCCGCGCTGCAACTCGGCCCGGAGGCCCTGTGATGACCCGATCCGCCGACCACCACCCCGACACTTCCGCCACCGCCGCGGCGCTCACCGCCCAGGCCGTGGCGCTGGAGCGGCGCGTCATCGAACTGCGCCGCGAACTCGCGGACGTCGCCGATCGCATGACCGCCGTCGCCGAGGCCCTGAGCGGCCTCCGCAGCTCCGGTCTCCTCCCCGGCCAGGCCACGGGCGACGACCGGTGAGGGACCCCGCGGTCAGGCGGGCTGCCACAGCTCGATGCGGTTGCCCTCGGGATCGGTGACCCAGCCGAATCGGCCGACGCCGTCCATGTCCTGCGTCTCCTCGGCCACGTCGGCGCCCTTGCCACGCAGTTGCGCGAGCATGGCGTCCAGGTCGCGGACCCGGAAGTTCAGCATGGTCTGCTGAGTGCGGGACCCGAAGTAGTCGGTCCCGGACTCGAAGGTGGCGAACACCGTCGGCCCGGCCTCCGGACGCCACAGACCGTGCTCATCGGCGTCCAGGCCCAGGCAGTCGCGGTACCACGCGTTCAGGGCCGCGGGGTCGGCCGCCCGCATGAAGTAACCACCGATTCCCAGCACACGTTCCATGCCGCCCATCCTGCCAGGACGGCGATCAGGACGCGCGGCACCACACCATCGCCCGGCAGGCGCCCGGGGCGGCACCCGGGGACGGCCTTCAGCGTCGGCCCCGCAGGAGCGCTCCCAGGGCCAGACCGGTACCCAGGCCGATCAGGGGGCCGGACACGGCCGATCGCCGGCGCGGTGCCCCAGGAGCCCGAGGAGCGGGCACGCCGGGCCCGGCGGCGACGGCCCGGGCGAGTTCCTCGCCGACGACGCCCAGGAAACGACGGCCCGCACGGCTCCCGGACGAGCGGGCGATCCACGAGGCGCGGGCCCTGCTCCAGTAGTCGCGCCCCGCTTCCCCGGTGAACATCCCGGCCAGCATGTCCCGCAGCAGGCCCTCGGGGATCGTCCCGATCTCGTAGCCCATCCACGCGTAGTTCATCATCAGGTCGGCGTAGACGTGCCGTTTCCGCCCGTCCGGATCGGCGATGTCCGTCGCACCCCAGACGGGCTGGAACAGTGCCATGTCGTCGAGCTCCAGCCGGGCCAGCTCCAGGTAGTAGCCGCGGATCCCCTGGATCTGCTCGGCCCTGGCCTGCCGGTTCTGGACGATCAGCGACACCGCGACACCGGCCAGCGCGAGTGCCGAGACGATCGCCGAGGTGAAGCCGTACGCGGCACCGACCTGGCCCAGCCGGTCCCAGTCCACGCCCCGCGAGCCGGAGATCCCCTCCAGCACGAACGGGGACAGCAGGACCGCCGCCAGCACGACCGCTGCGGCCGCCAGCAGCCCCAGAAGCCCGGTGGCGCGTCGGGCCATCGAGCGCCTCCCCACCGGACGATGACGAACCATCACAGCGCACCCTCCCCCAATCCGGGCCCTCCCGGTTGCCACGGGCTGATTGTGCCGTGCCGGCACGGGGGCCGGGGTGCGAGCCCGCTTGCAGGAGGCTGCGCCTACCTGTTGGGAGGGACAGGCTCGTGGAGCGGGCCGTCGCTTTTCTGAAACACTCGGGGCGCCGGACGACTCCGATCACGAAGGAATGTAGGACATGAGCCATGCATCGCCCGTGGAGACGGTCCGGAATTTCTGTGCGGAATTCGGACCCACCTATGACGATGCCGTAGCCGCCTGTCGCCAATTTCTCCATCCCGACGTCAACTGGCAGTCCGTCATCTTCAACGACCATCCCGTGGACGGCCTGGACGCCCTCCTCGACGACCTGCGCCGCGCCCTCGAGACCTTCCGCGCGAGCGGCTTCCGTATGGATGTGCGTCACATACAGGCCGACGGAGACGTCGTTTCCGTGCGCCGGACCGACGAACTCCTTGATGGAGAGGGAAATTCCCTGGAGGCTCACGACATCGTGTCGACCGTCTGTCTCGAGGACGGCAAGATCCGGTGCGCGAGGGACCGCTTCTTCGATTCGGGCAGGTCCGCAGACGCGTGGGGCGACTGACGGCGGCGTCTACTCCTGGACCACCGCCGCGGTCTGCAGGCGAGCGGCGTCCTGGCCCGGCGGGGCGCCGAACATGCGGCGGTACTCGCGGCTGAACTGCGAGGGGCTGTCGTACCCGACGGCGTGACCGACCGCGGCGACGTCGTCCGGTGCCGCGATGAGTCTCAAGCGGGCCTTCTGCAACCGGAGTTGCTTCTGGAACTGCAGCGGGCTCATGGCGGTCACCGCGCGGAAGTGCCGGTTCAGCGAGGAGACGCTCACGCCCACCTCCCGGGCGACGTCGTCGATCCGGATGACCTGGTCGTAGTGGGCCTTGATCCAGTCGATCGCGCGGGCCACGAGCGACATGCGGCTGTCGGCGCGTCCGATCTGCCGGATCAACGCTCCCTGCGGCCCGTTCAGCAGCCGCCAGTGGATCTCGCGTCGCACCCCGGGTGCCAGTACGGGCACGTCCCGGGGCTCGTCCAGCAGGCGCAGCAGCCGGAGGACCGCGTCCAGCAGCCGGTCGTCGGCATCGCTGGTCGCCAGGCCGGGCCCCTCGTACGGGCGGGCCGGGACAGGGGCGGCTTCCAGCAGCAGCTGCGCGATGATCGCCGGCCGCAGCGGAAGCCCGAACCCGAGGAACGGCTCGGTGGCCGAGGCGCGGCTGATCTGCGAGGTCAGGGGCAGCTCCACGGTCGCGACCAGGTACTGGCCCGCCCGGTAGTCGAAGATGCGGTCACCCAGGACCGAGCGCTTCGCTCCCTGGACCGTCAGCGCCATCATCGGCTCGTTGACCGTGCCCATCGGTTCGGTGACGCGGTCGCTCGCGAACACGACCGTTCCCTCGACCCACCGCGGCCGCGGGCTCCCCGAGGCGAGACGCGTGATCCGCTCGCCGATCTCTTCCAGGTGACGCACCTTCCCAGTGGACCACATCATGGCGACGGGCGCACGGACGATCCGGGCGAGGCTGAGCGGATCGTGCAACGATCCGCGCCGATCGGTCTAGGAGAACACCAGGTGGCGGGGTCGAATGGAGGAGCACCAGGGGACGGCCTGCGCGGTCTCCCCCACCCCGTTCTCCGTGAGGATGCCCCGTCATGTCGCTCGATTCCTACGTCACGCTCGGCCGCTCGGGACTGCGCGTCAGCCCCTTCACCCTGGGCACGATGACCTTCGGTGAGGATCACGGATGGGGCTGCAGCCCCGAGGAGTCCGCGAACATCCTGGCCGCCTACCTCGACCGCGGCGGCAACTCGATCGACACCGCGAACATCTACACCAACGGACACTCCGAGAAGATCGTCGGCGACTACTTCGCCGGCCGGTCCGCGCTGCGCGACCGGGTCGTGCTCGGCACCAAGTTCTTCGGCAACCTCTACGAGAACGACCCCAACGGCGGCGGACCCGGCCGCAAGGCGATCGTGCAACAGCTGGAGAACTCCCTGCGGCGCCTGCAGACCGACTACGTCGACATCTACTGGCTCCACAACTTCGACCCGGCCACGCCCGTCGAGGAGACCCTCCGAGCGCTGGACGACCTGGTCCGCGACGGCAAGGTGCGCTACATCGGGTTCTCCGACGTACCGGCGTGGGCGACGGCCGAGGCCGCCACCATCGCGCGCTTCCGCGGATGGGCCCCGGTCGTCGCGCTGCAGCTGGAGTACTCCCTGCTCGAACGCACCTCGGAGGGCGAGCTGATCCCCATGGCCGAGGCCCTCGGCATGGGCGTGATGCCGTGGGGGCCGCTGCGCAGCGGGTTCCTGTCCGGCAAGTACTCCAGCTCCTCCACCGGGCCGGTGGACACCGCGCGCACGCAGCTCGTCGGCGCCCCCGGCGAGGCCGACTACAAGGTCATCGACGCGCTCCACGCCGTCGCCGCCGACGCGGACGCCGACCCCGCCGCCGTCGCGCTGGCCTGGGTGCAGGGCCGCCCCGGGGTCACGTCCACCCTCATCGGCGCACGGCGCATGGACCAGTTCGAGGCCAACCTGCGGGCCCTGGACGTCAGCCTCACCCAGGCCCAGCGCGGTGTGCTCGACGACGTGTCGACGCCGTCGCTGAACTTCCCCGCCCACAACAACGCGACGCTCGCGCCGATGCTCCAGTTCGCCGGGGCGAGCGTCGACGGCCGCCCGTCCATGCCCTCCCCGCTCCTGCGGGCCCACGGCGCCCGCTACTGAGGCGGCTCCCGCGGTGCGCGGGGTGTGTGACGACACGGGGGCCGGGGCGTGATCGCCCCCGGCCCCCGCCGCGCGTCAGGCGCCGACGTAGGAGGCCAGGTGCCGGCCGGTGAGGGTGGAGCCGGCGGCGACGAGGTCCGCCGGGGTGCCCTCGAAGACGATCTGCCCGCCGTCGTGGCCTGCGCCGGGGCCGAGGTCGATGATCCAGTCGGCGTGCGCCATGACCGCCTGGTGGTGCTCGACGACGATGACGGACTTGCCGGAGTCGACGAGACGGTCCAGCAGACCGAGCAATTGCTCGACGTCGGCGAGGTGCAGGCCGGCGGTCGGCTCGTCGAGGACGTAGACGCCGCCCTTGTCGCCCATGTGCGTGGCCAGCTTCAGCCGCTGCCGCTCACCGCCCGACAGCGTGGTGAGCGGCTGGCCGAGGCTGAGGTAGCCGAGCCCGACGTCGGCGAGCCGGCCGAGGATGCGGTGCGCGGCGGGCGTGTGCGCATCGCCGGCGCCGAAGAACTCCTCGGCGTCGGTGACCGACATCGCGAGCACCTCGCTGATGTCGCGCCCGCCGAGGTGGTACTCCAGCACCGAGGCCTGGAACCGCCTGCCCTCGCACTCCTCGCAGGTGCTGGCGACGCCCGCCATCATGGCCAGGTCCGTGTAGACCACGCCGGCTCCGTTGCAGGTGGGGCAGGCGCCCTCGGAGTTGGCGCTGAACAGCGCGGGCTTCACGTCGTTGGCCTTGGCGAACGCCTTGCGGATCGGGTCGAGCAGTCCGGTGTACGTCGCCGGGTTGCTGCGGCGTGAGCCGCGGATGGGGCTCTGGTCGACCGACACCACCCCGGCACCGGCGGGGATCGACCCGTGCACGAGGGAGCTCTTGCCCGAGCCCGCGACGCCGGTGATGACGGTGAGCACCCCGAGCGGGACGTCGACGTCGACGTCGCGCAGGTTGTGCGCCGTGGCCCCGCGGACCTCCAGGTTGCCGGTGGGCTTGCGCACCGTCTCCTTCAGGGAGGCGCGGTCGTCGAAGTGGCGGCCGGTGATGGTGCCGCTGCTCCGCAGCCCCTCGATGTCGCCCTCGAAGCAGACGGTGCCGCCTGCCGTGCCGGCGCCGGGTCCGAGGTCGACGACGTGGTCCGCGATGGCGATCGTCTCCGGCTTGTGCTCCACGACGAGCACCGTGTTGCCCTTGTCCCGCAGGCGCAGCAGCAGGCCGTTCATCCGCTGGATGTCGTGCGGGTGCAGACCGGTGGTGGGCTCGTCGAAGACGTAGGTGGTGTCGGTGAGCGAGGAGCCGAGGTGGCGGATCATCTTGACGCGCTGCGCCTCACCGCCCGAAAGCGTGCCCGACGGCCGTTCGAGCGAGAGGTAGCCGAGTCCGATCTCCACGAACGACTCGAGGGTGTGCTGCAGCTTCGTGAGCAGCGGCGCCACCGAGGGCTCGTCCAGGGCGCGCACCCATGCGACCAGGTCGCTGATCTGCATCGCGCAGGCGTCGGCGATGCTGATCCCGGCGATCTTCGACTCCCGGGCGCCCTCGCTGAGCCGCGTGCCGTCGCACTCCGGGCAGGTGGTGAAGGCGACGGCGCGGTCCACGAACTCGCGGATGTGCGGCTGCATCGCCTCCTTGTCCTTGGCGAGCATCGACTTCTGGACCCGCGGGATCAGTCCCTCGTAGGTCATGTTGATGCCCGCGATCTTCATGCGGGTCGGCTCGCGGTGCAGGAAGTCGTGCAGCTCCTGCTTGCTGAACGTGCGGATCGGCTTGTCGGGGTCGAAGAAGCCGGACTCGGCGTAGAGCCGGGCGTTCCAGCCGCCGCCCTTGTAGCCGGGGACGGTGATCGCGCCCTCGTTGAGCGACTTGGAGTCGTCGAAGATCTGGCTCAGGTCGATGTCGGAGACCGTGCCCCGGCCCTCGCAGCGCGGGCACATGCCGCCGGTGCGCGTGAAGGTGACCTTCTCGGCCTTGCTCGTGCCGCGCTCGACGGTGATCGCACCGCTGGCCCGGACGGAGGGGACGTTGAAGGCGTAGGCACTGGGCGGGCCGATGTGCGGGGTGCCGAGCCGGCTGAAGAGGATGCGCAGCATGGCGTTGGCGTCGGTGACGGTGCCGACGGTGGAGCGGGGGTCCGCCCCCAGCCGCTGCTGGTCGACGGTGATCGCGGTCGTCAGCCCGTCGAGGACGTCGACCTCGGGGCGGGCCAGTGTCGGCATGAAGCCCTGGACGAAGGCGCTGTAGGTCTCGTTGATCAGCCGCTGCGACTCCGCGGCGATCGTGTTGAAGACCAGGGAGCTCTTGCCCGAGCCGGAGACTCCGGTGAACACCGTGAGCCGGCGCTTCGGGATCTCGATGCTGACGTCCTTCAGGTTGTTCTCGCGCGCGCCGTGCACGCGGATCAGATCGTGGCTGTCGGCAACGTGCGGCGCAGGCGACTGCGCGTCCGCCTTCTTGGCCATGTGTGTCGTCTCTCCATCTGTCTCGTGCGTGTGCGGCCGCTCTCGCGGTCTCCGTCGGCGTCGCCTGGCTCGATCTGACCGGCTTCGGTCAAGTATGTCCGGTCCCCCCGCGGCGGCGGGGCGCGGCCACCGTAACCGTCCGCCGGGCCGCCCCGCTCCGCTTCGGCCCGGTCCCCGGCGAACGGACCGGGTGGGGGCCGGGTTCCCGCCGGGGGGCGGCGCGGGAGCGGGGATCACGGGGCGGTCAGCGGACCTCGTTGAAGCGGATCGTGTTGCCCGCGGGGTCGCGGAAGGCGCAGTCGCGGATCCCGTACGGCTGCTCGGCCGGCTCCTGGACGACCTCGGCGCCGCCGGCCACGAGCCGCTCGAAGACACCGTCGAGGTCGGGCGTCGCCAGGGTGAGACGGGCGTAGGTGCCCTTGGTCATCATCTCGGTGATGGTGCGGCGCTCGTCCTCCGTGATGGCCGGGTCGGCGGCCGGCGGCTCCAGGACGATCGACGTGCCGGGCTGGTCGGCGGGGCCGACGGTGATCCAGCGCATGTCGCCGTAGCCGACGTCGTTGCGGACCTTGAAGCCGAGGGTGTCGCGGTAGAAGGCCAGCGAGGCCTCGGGGTCGGTGTGCGGGAGGAAGGTCCAGTGAATGGTGATGTCCATGGCCGTCACGCTAGCCGCGGCCCGCTCGCGGAGGCTTCTCCATTCCTGACCGATCCTCCCGGGCGTCCTGACCGACCGTCCCGGGCGCGCACGGTGACCTCCGCGTACTCAGAGCGCGCGACCCGGCAGGGACGCACTCCACTGGTCCGCGGTCATCCGCCAGACGACCTCGATCCCCACCTCGCCGGGAGCGGAGGGGCCTTCCGGTTCCGGTACGCGTGCGATCTCGGTGAAGCCGAGGCGGCGGGCGACGGCTCCGCTGGCGGCGTTGGCGGCGTCGTGGTGGATCTCCAGCCGGTCGATGCCGGTCAGGCCGAAGCCCTGGCCGACGAGGGCCGCGGCGGCCGCCGTGGCGAGTCCCCGTCCGGTCCACCGGGGGTGGAGCCAGTACCCGATCTCCAGGCCCCCCGCACCGATGCGGCGGTGGAGGCCGCAACTGCCGATCACCACGTCCTCCGACGTGATCGCGTAGGCGTACGCCTCACCGCTCCCCCACTCGTCCTGGCTGCGGGCAAGGAAGCCCGCGGTGTCCTTTCTGCCGTGGCCGGCGGCCCAGGGCATCCAGGGCACCAAGTGGTCAAGGGACTCGTGGATGGCGTGGTCCAGGGCGTCGAGGTCATCGGTGCGCCAGCGGCGCAGTTCGACCTGGTCGGAGCGGAGGATCTCGGCGGGCTCGTCCATGCCCGGATGCTCTCGCGGCCTCCTGCAAGCCGACAACGGGATATCGCCTGGCAGCGGCGGCGGGGGCACCGTGCTGCCCGTCGAGTCCGCTCTGATATGCCTGCCTGCATGAATGCCGATGCCGTCGCCCTGGTCGATGTCTACGAGTGGGCCGCCGCGTGCCGCGGCCGCACCGGGGACCTCCTGGCCGGTCTCGGTCATGCTCCCGATCTCCTGCGGACGGACCCGGGGACCGCGGTGCGCGTCCTCGACGCACGCCTGGCCCGGGAGATCCCCGCGCTCCTCGACCGGGAGGAGTGGGTCGAGCTCCACATGCTGCTGGTGGCCTGCCTCGCGGAGTTCCTGATCAGCGTGCACGGCGCACGCTGGGCGTGGTGCGAGGACTCGGCCTCGCCCGTGGGCGGCCGCTGGGTCTTCACCGGGTTCACGCATCCGCTGGGCGGGCGGACGCCGGCGGTGGACGTGGGCGCGCTCGCGGGCGACGCGCTGGCGTCCGCACCGGCCGTCAGCCTCACCGCACTGATCGACCGCGCGGTGGCGACGGCCGGCATCCGCGTCGTACGCGGCTGAAGGTTCCCGCCCTCAGTTCGCCGTCGGCTCCGCACGTGCCGGCTGTCCCTTCCCCGTCCGCAGGAGACGCAGGCCCGCGAGGCTCTGGAGGGTCATCGCGGCGGCGGCCGCGGTGGTGACCGCGAAGCCGCCACGTGCCCCGGCTGAGTCGATCGCCCAGCCGGAGACCGCCGCCGCGGCGGCCGAACCCGCAGCGCTGGCCGAGCCGAGCCAGGAGAACGCCTGGGTCAGGACGGCCCGGTGGACGGTCGACTCGGTGAGCACGGAGAAGAGCACCAGAAGGGGCTGGATCGTGGCACCGGTCAGGAGGACGACCAAGCCGAGCCCGAACGGTGAGCCGGCCGTGGGCAGCAGCAGCGTGCCGAGCAGGAGCACACTGGTCGCCGCCAGCAGTTGCACCGGGGGCGTGGCGCCCCACCGGCGCGACCCGTACACCCAACCGGCCAGCAGACCGCTGCAACTGGAGACGGTGAAGACCACGGCTGCGGCGCCCGGTGCGCCGTGCTCCACCGCGAAGGCGGTCACCGACACCTGCATGGCGCCGAAGAACACACCGAGAGCGAGGTTGAGCCCCATCAGTACGAAGACCGCGCCGCACAGCAACGACCGGCCCGCACCGGCGTGTACGGCGCTGTCGGCCGCCGGCGGGGGCGCGCTGCCGCGCTGCGCCGCGAGGACCAGGCCGCCGGCCACCGACAAGGAGGCGGCCAGTACCGTGCCGACCGCGGGATGTCCGGCCGCGGCGAGTGCGCTGACCAGCACCGGGCCCACGAGGTAGGCCACCGCGTTGCCGATCGACTCCAGCGCGAAAGCGGTGGGCAGTTCCGCGGCCCGGTCGGTGCGCAGCAGCGCCGCCCAGCGTGCCGCGGACATCGCGCTGAGCTGGGGAAGGCTGGCCCCGACCAGCGCACCGCCCAGCGTCATGAGGGCGTCGGAGGCGTCGGCGGCGACCAGGGACACGAGGACGGCCACCGCGAGGGCGTGGGCGAGCAGTGCGGGCGGCAGGACCCGGGTCTGCCCGAACCGGTCCACCAGCCGGGCCAGTTGGGGCGCCACGAGCGCGTCGGTCACCGCGAATCCGCCGCCGACCAGGCCGGCCGCGGCGAAGGTGCCGGTACGGCTGTGCACGAGCCAGACGATGCTGAGGCCGGTCATCGCGATGCCGACGCGTCCGAGCGATGCGGGCAGGAAGAAGGCCGCGGCCCCGGGGGTACGCAGCAGGGAACGGTAGTTCGCCGAGGGCACGGCGATTCCCTTTCGCTGCCCGGCGGGACGGCCCACCTGGGACGCCGGTGCCCGGATGTGCCGTCCCGTGGAAGCCGCCTGAAACCGTCCAGTGGTGGCGCGGAGAGGGGGCACGCGCCCCGCACCGACTCCATCACCGGGCAGAAATCTTGACGTGTTGTGGGTGGCCATCCTCGACGCCGGCGCCGGTGATGTCCATGCTCCGCGCACCGACCGGCCGGACCGGTGCGCGGAGCGGTCGGCGCCGCGACCCTAGGCCCTGTGACCCGCTGCCACGTCGCGCGGAGGCGGTGGGGTGGCGGTGACGAAGAAGGTGAAGTCTGCGCGTGCCTTGGCGTCGACGGCCAGAGGCAGGCGTAGCCGCCCGGAGGCCACCATGGCCCTCACGGCGGATCGGCTCAGGCCGAGCCCGGTCATGAGCAGCTTCTCGACCCTGATGGGCGCAGGGAGGTCGAAACCGACGACGACCTCGAACGACGTCGGATCGTCCCGCTCGATGTCGTAGAACGGCATGTCGGTCTCCAGCTCCCATGTGCCGGTCCAGTCGAGCCGGTACCCGGCCCTTCCGACCGGCGCCCCGTCCATCATCAGATGCCGCACCATGGCCGGATCGTTGTTCTCGAACATCAGCAGCCGCTCATGGTCGAGTGCCTGCACGTGGACGCGCTCGTGGACGGGGATCTTCGACGTACGGCCGCACAGCTCGCAGCAGATCAGCATCCAGACGTCGAGGAGCTTGCCGCTCGCGTTCACGCGGAACTTGCCGCTGGGACGGTGGCGCGTGGACCTGCACGACACGCACGCCGTGACGATGGCGGGCAGGCAGAGCTCCCTGATCACCCACAGCGCTTTCCGGTCGGCGTCGGAACCGCCGCTTTCAGCGGACACACGGATACTGCGGACCTCGTTCATGGCTTCGGCGAACTCCAGGGCTGACGGAGGAGGCGTCAGGGAGCGCGTCGCGGCGCTGTGAACTCCCCCGGATCCAGTGGCGTGAGGCCGGCGTCCGAGAGCGGAGCACACCGGCCGGCGCGACGTGGCACAGCACGTCGTGTGAAGGAAGCCCGCACTGATCACACGATGCGGGCTTCGAACGGCACGCCGGAACCTGACGGGGAGTGAGTCGAACCCGTCTTCATTCCGCACGTGCGCCACTGGTTACAGATCCATGGCCGAGATGATGTTCGACCTGAGGGCCGTCAGGCAACCGAATTTCCGGGAGGCCACGAACGGCGGGCGGGGCGGCGCATCGTGCGCCGCCCCCCCCGCGGGGGGGGCCCGGGGGGGGGGGGGGCGGGGCGGCGCCCGCCCCCCCCCCCCGCCCCGCGGGGTCACCGGGCCGGCGGTCAGCGGACCGAGCGCGCGGCTTCCTCGATGATGCGCGCGGACTCCTTCGGGTGGGAGACGCTCACCGCGTGGGACGAACGGACCTCCTCCACGTGGGACTTGGCGCGCTTGGCCATGAAGACCTGGAGCTCGCGGGGGATGTTCCGGTCGTTGGAGGCCACCAGGGTCCACGAGGGGATGGTCTTCCACGCGGGCTCGCCGGAGGGTTCGTACAGCGCGCCGCCGGACACGGGGCGCTGGGTGGCCGCCATGATCTCCGCGGTGTGCGCGGGGACGTCCGCGGCGAACTGGTGGTGGAACTTGGCCTGGTCGATGTAGAGGTCGACGCCCTTGGAACCGTCGGGCATCGTCACCGGCACCTGCTTCAGCGCGTCGCCGAGCGTGCTGCCCTCGAACTTCAGCGACAGGTCGAAGGCGTTCTCGCCCTTGTCGGGCATGAAGGCGGCCAGGTAGACGAGGGCCTTGACCTTGTCGGAGCCGTAGGCGGCGTTGGAGATCACGGCGCCGCCGTAGGAGTGGGCGGCCAGGACCACGGGCCCGTCGATGCTGTCCACCAGTTCCCGGACGTACGCGGCGTCGCCGGCCAGCCCGCGCAGCGGATTGGACGCCGCCACCACGGGGTAGCCGTCGTGCTCCAGCTTCTTGACGACGTCGTTCCAGCTGGAGGAGTCGGCGAACGCGCCGTGGACCAGGACCACGGTCGGCTTGCGGTGGTGCGAGGGTGCGCCGTGCCCGCCCTTGGTGGCGCTGGCGGGGGCCATGGTCGCGGCGAGCAGACCGGCTGCGACGGTCACCGTCGCCATGACGGTGAGCGGGGTGCGGAGGGTCCGGTAACGGGCATGACGGTTCACAGGAAGGCCCTTTCGAGGCGGGAGATGGTTGTGCGATCCGGGCCCCGGGAACGAGGTCCGGTGGAGGGTGCGGCGGGATGCGCCGCACGTCTGAGAGAGGTGGCTCGCGGCCGGCAACCGGGGACGTCCGGGTCCGCGACCACCGGGAATCACCGGTGCGGGCGCTTCTCGGGGAGGCCCGCGGGCAGGGGCGGCGCAGTGGCCCGGCCCCGCGCTCCGGCGGTGGGGGAACTCAGTTGGTGTGCAGCGCGGTGTGCAGCGCGCGGGTCGCCTGCTCCATGGCGGCGGTGGTCGCCTGCGTGGAACGGACGGGGTTGAGCATCATGAAGTCGTGCAGGGTGCCGTTGTAGCGGACGCTGGTGGTGGGCACGCCGGCCAGCGTGAGCTTGCGGGCGTAGGCCTCGCCCTCGTCGCGCAGCACGTCGTTCTCGTCGGTGATGACCAGCGCCGGCGGCAGGCCCTGGAGGTCCTCCAGGCTCGCCCGCAGCGGCGAGGCGGTGATCTCCGCCCGCTGCGCCGGGTCGGTGGTGTAGCAGTCCCAGAACCAGGCCATGGCCTTCGCGGTCAGGTGCGGGCCGTCTGCGAACTCCCGGTAGCTGCCGGTGTCCTGGGCCGCGTCGGTCACGGGGTAGTAGAGCGACTGGTGGACGAAGGTCACGTCGCCGCGCCGCTTCGCCATGATCGTCAGCGCCGCGGTCATGTTGCCGCCGACGGAGTCGCCGGCGACGGCCATGCGCGAGGCGTCCAGGCCCTCGTCCGCGCTGTTCTCGGTGACCCAGCGGGCCGTCGCGTACGCCTGCTCGATCGCGACCGGGTACCGGACCTCGGGCGAGCGGTCGTACTCCACGAACACCATCGCGGCGTGCGCCATGACCGCCAGCTCGCGCACGAGCCGGTCGTGCGTGCCCGCGTTGCCGAGCACCCACCCGCCACCGTGCACGTACAGCACGACGGGCAGGACCTCCTCCGCGCCCACGGGCTTGACGACGCGCACCCGCACCTCACCCACCTCGGCCGGCACGGTGATCCACTTTTCCTGGACGTCGTACTTCTCGACCGGCGCCGCCTGCAGGTCGTCGAGGACCTTGCGGGCGCCTTCCGGACCGAGCTCGTAGAGGAATGGCGGCTTCGCCGTCGCGTCCGCGATTTCCTGAGCCGCAGGCTCGAGGACGGGCTTGCTCATTGTCGAACTCCCAAGTTCGGCACTATCGTGCACTTCCTTCGCCTTTATGACAAAGGACCGGCTGAATATGTGACACCTCAGTGGACGATGTTCTTCTCACCGTGGTCGTGGTTGATCTCCTCGAATTCCCGCACGGTGGGCTTGGGAATCTGCGTTCCCTTCCCGTACAGGCCCCGGCTGAGCAGGGCCCGCAGCCGCTCCACACGGCCGGCCCTGCCGTCC
Organism: Streptomyces sp. NPDC059718; assembly: GCF_042733315.1. NCBI lineage: Bacteria > Bacillati > Actinomycetota > Actinomycetes > Kitasatosporales > Streptomycetaceae > Streptomyces > Streptomyces sp. NPDC059718. Next base: position 47,393 of record NZ_JBHWGA010000042.1, on the reverse strand, counting down.
GGGGACAAGCGGAGGGGCGCGTACTGCTCGTGCTGCGTGAGGAGGTGGAGTTGCTCGCGGCCCAGCGGCTGGTGGACCTCGACGTACTCGCCGTCCGGCAGGCGCTTGATGATCCCGGTCTCGCGGCCGTGCAGCACCTTGTCGCGGTCGCTGCGCTGGAGGGCGAGCGCCCAGCGCTTGGTCACGACGTACACCACGAAGGGCACGACGAACAGGCCGATGCGGACGGCCCACGTCACGGCGTTGACCGACATGTGCAGGCGGATGGAGATCACGTCGTTCGCGGCGCCCAGCAGCGCCACCGCGTACACGCTGACCCACGCCGCGCCCAGGGCGGTGCGCACCGGCCGGTTGCGGGGCCGGTCGAGGATGTGGTGGTCGCGGTTGCCGTCCTTGGTGACCCATGCCTCGACGAACGGGTAGGCGCCCAGGGCGAGGAAGAGCCCGGCGCCCGCCAGCAGCGGCACGAGGTTGTCCAGCGCCAGGGTGTGGCCCAGGAAGACGACCTCCCAGCCGGGCATGACGCGCAGCAGACCGTCGAGCACACCCATGTACCAGTCGGGCTGTGAACCGGCGGTGACCTGGTCGGGCCTATAGGGGCCGTACAGCCAGATGGGGTTGATCTGCGTGGTCGAGGCGATGATGAGGACGACCCCGCTGACCAGGAGGAAGTACGCTCCCGACTTCACGGCGTAGACCCGGAAGGGCAGGCCGACCACGTTCCGCTCGGTACGTCCGGGCCCCGGGTACTGCGCGCGCCGGTGACGGCGCGCCAGGACCAGGTGGGCGACGAGGATGCCCGCCATGAGGGCGGGGATCACCACGACGTGGAGCGTGTTGAAGTGCGCGATCAGGTCCTTGCCCGGGTACTCGCCCCCGAAGAGGTACATCGACAGGTAGGTCCCGACGACCGGTATCGAGAGGATGGTGCCGTTCACGACCATGAGTCCGGTCCCGGAGAGCAGGTCGTCCGGGAGGTCGTAGCCCGTCAGCCCCTCGAACATGCCCAGGACCAGCAGGGAGAAGCCGAGCACCCAGTTGAGCTCGCGCGGCTTGCGGAACGCACCGGTGAAGAACACCCGGAGCATGTGGGCGAACATGCTGGCGACGAAGATCAGCGCCGCCCAGTGATGGGCCTGGCGGATCAGCAGGCCGCCGCGCACCTCGAAGGAGATGCGCATCGTCGAGTCGAAGGCCTCGGACACCATTTGGCCCTGCAGCGGTGCGTAACTGCCGTGGTATTCCACCGGCGTCATCGACGGATGGAAGTACAGCGACAGGTACACCCCTGTCAGGACGAGGATGAAGAAGCTGTAGAGGGATATCTCCCCCAGCATGAAGGACCAATGGCTGGGGAATGCCTTCCGCATCCCGGACGATCTGGTACGTCTGTCGACGCCCAGTCGTTCGCCGACCCATTCGGCGACTTTCACCCCCCGGTCCGGCGGTCGTTCCGAATCGGGGGGCCGGCTGTCACCGTCCATGTTCCTGTCACCATTCATGTTTCACCCATGGCGGGTCGCGGGTCGGCACTCTCGTGCACCTTCCAGCAATACGACCGATCACGCGGCGAAAGTGTGACGTGCGCCGTCTGCGCGGTAATGCGGAAGGGAGTTTCGCGCCCTGTTCACGGGGGTGGACCGGCGCGCGGACAGCTCCGCCGGCGGCCGGCGCGTGGGCTCAATGTCACAAGGTCCGCACGGACCTGGTCTCACCACTAGGACCGGAATTCGGTGCCATGTCGGTGTGGTGGGCGAGGGAGGTCGGGGGTCATGGATTTCTCCGGTGACGCGGTGCCGATCGCGGAGCTGCTGGACGAACGTCGGCACTTGCTGGACGTGGCGTTGTGGATGGTGGGTGGCACGGCGGAGGCCGAGGCGGTCGTCGACGAGGCCTACCGCCGGTGGTTCGAGCTGCCGGAGGCGGTCCGCCGGTCGATCGATCCGCCCGGGGCGTGGCTCGTGAAGACGGTCGGCGCGATCTGTCTGGCGCGGCTGGCCACGTCCGCGGGGGGAACCGTCCCGCCGGTGACGGACACGGAACGGCCGGGCGTGGGTGCCGAGCTGGAGCAGGAGATCGGCGAGGTCCTTCTGACGGCCCTGGCCGCGCTGTCGCCCGTGGAGCGGGCGGCGTTCGTGCTCAACGACTGCTTCGGGATGGCGCTGGGCGCCGTGGCGGACGTGGTGGGGCGGTCGGAGCCGGAATGCGCCGAGCTCGCCGATCGTGCGCGCCTGACGATCCGGGCCTGCCGGTCGCATCCGGTGACACCGCAGGAGCAGGACGCGGTGGCGCGCGCGGTGCACGCGGCCTGCGCGGGCGACGACGTGGTGCGGCTGGCGTCGCTGATGTGTCCGGACGCCACGGCGTTCTTCGACGGTGGCGGGAAGATCCGGGCACTGGTCCGGCCGGTGCACGGCGCCGAGGCGGTCGCGCGCAGTCTGCTGACCTTGCTCTCGCACCGCCAGCGGGTGGCCCTGTCCGCCCACTCCGTGAACGGCCGCACCGGTCTGGTGGCCCGCTACGAGGGCCGGGTGGTGGCGGTCATCAGCCTGGACGTCGCCGACCACCGCGTCTCGCAGGCCTGGATCGTCCTCAACCCCGACAAGCTCCGGCCCTGGAACCATCCGACCCGCCCGGTCGGCACCCTCGGATCCTGACGGCTCCGCGAGCCCTTCATGCGCCCGCGTCCGTCGTCCGCGACGGACCGGCGGCGCAGACCCCGTCGCGGACCGTGGGGGCCGCCCCGTGCGGGCCGCCGCGTTCGGCCAGGCGGTCCGCGACGTCCGGGGCGAGGAGCGCTTCCAGCGGAGCGAGGTTCCCCGTCCGGGACGCCGAGACGAAGGTCTCCAGGAGGCGCTGGTGCTCCCCGGCGTCGACGGTCCCGCGGGGCTTCTCCATCACATGTCTGCGGGCCCGGCTGACGATCTTGCGGACGTTGACGATACTGAGCCGGAGTATCTCGGCGATCTCCGGATAGGCGTAGTCGAACGCCTCGCGCAGGACGTAGGCCGCGCGTTCCGTGGGGTTCAGCCGCTCCAGGACCAGCAGCAGGGCGAACTCCACGGCCTCCGTCCGCTGGACGCCCGCCTCGGGGTCCGCGCTCGTGTCCACGGGTTCGGGCAGCCATGGCCCGATGTAGGTCTCCCGGCGCACCCGGGCGGATTGTGCGACGTTGATGGCCAGCCGGGTCGTCGTGGTGGAGAGGAAGGCGGCCGGGCTGAGCACCGCGGAGCGGTCGGTCCGTTGCCAGCGCAGCCACACCTCCTGCACCACGTCCTCGGCCTCGACGGCGCTGCCGAGCACGCGGTACGCGATGCCGAACAGGCGTGGCTGAAGTTCGACGAAGGCGGAGGCCGCCTCGTCGAGGCTTGGTGCTGAGGGGGACGGCTCGGCGTCCGCGTTCCGCCGGTCAGAGGTCATTTACGGGCAGCCCCCGACCGTGTGACACGAAGGTGTCACACGATGCACTACATGGGTGGCCACTACACGGTCTCTGTTCACCGAGCGTCACGATCTCTCCATTCACGTCCGCTGAATAGACCGGAAGGGGCCCGATCATGTGACAGAAAAGGGCGGGAGAAAGTCGTCGTCGGCACCGCAACAACAGGCTTACGGGGAGCGCATGATGTGTTCCACGGGCTCACAACCCACCGTTGCCTCACATCGTACGCTGGACAAACGGAGCAAATGGGACGTCGAATCCGGCACTTCGCCAAAAACCGCGCAGATTCGACCCTCTGTTGCCAGGGAAAGAGTGACACGTTATTCATCCGTGGCGGAAAGTTCCGCATACACGAATGCCAACGTGACGGAAAGTGATGGGCCGGGCCGGGGCGCACCCGCCTCCAGGGGCTACGAGGGCCCCTGGAGGTAGCGGATCAGGTCGGCGTCGGTGTCGTCCGCGCGGAGGCCGGACACGACGTCGTGGACGGCGCGCTCCAGCAGCGGCACCCCGAGCCGCAGCACGTCCTGCGCGACCGGGGTGAGGTGCACGTCCACGCTCCGCCGGTCGTACGCCGAGGTGCGCGTGGTGATCAATCCCCGGTCGCGCAGCCGCGTCACCAGCCGGCTGGTCGCGGACTGGGTCAGGCCGATCGCGTCGGCCAGTTCGTCGAAGTGGAGCTGGCCCTCGGCGTCGCGGATGCTCTCCTGGAGAGCCCGCAGGGCCTGGAACTCCCGTGCGCTCACGCCCAGTTGCCCGTGCAGCGCCCGCTCGACGCGGTTCTCGACGCGGCGGTGGAGCCGGTCGAGCGCGCTCCACCGCCCGCTCGGCGTCGTCTTCCCGGCGTTCACACTCCGGCGTGGTCGCCCGCCCGCGGCTCCGCGGGACGCCGGGGGGAGGCACTCGTGACGAACGCGTCCCGCGGGTGCTGCACGGAGGCGAGGGAGACGAGGTCCCGGCCGAACAGGGCGGCGGTGAGCCAGACGGTGAGCACCCGGACCTTCCGCTCCCAGGTGGGCACCGCGAGCACGTGGTAACCGCGGTGCATCAGCCAGGCCGGGAACCCCTTGATGACGATGGCCTTGTACTGGAAGATGCCGCGTCCCAGGCCCAGCGTGGCGACCACGCCGAGGCTGCTGTGGCGGTAGTCCCGGACCCTGCCGCCGCGCAGGCTCGCGACGATGTTCTTGGCCAGGCGCTTGCCCTGCCGGACCGCGTGCTGGGCGTTCGGCACCGTGTGCGCCCCCGCCACGGGCGAGGCCAGGTCGGGCACGGCCGCGTCGTCCCCGGCCGCCCACACGTCCGGCACCGGCTCGGCGTCCGTACCCACCCGGAGGTCCGGCCGCACGACGAGCAGGCCGCGCTCGTCGACCGGCAGATCCGTGTGGTTGTGCACCACGGGGTTCGAGGCGTTGCCGGCGGTCCAGACGATGAGTTCCGAGTCGAACTCCTCCCCGCTGGACAGCACGACGTGCCCGTCCTCGGCGGAGACCAGCTGGGTGTTCAGGTGCACATGGCCGCCGCGGCGCTCCAGGTGGCGCACGACCCAGGCCCCGGGCCCGTCGCTCACCTCGGGCAGGATGCGCCCCCGCGCCTCCACCAGGTGGAACGACAGCTCCCCCAGGCTCAGTTCCGGGTAGGACTTGAGCATCGCGGTCGCCAGCGACAGCAGCTCGCCGAAGCCCTCGACGCCGGAGAACCCACCGCCCACGAAGGTGACGGTGAGCAGCTTCCGCCGCTCGGGCCCGGGGGGCAGCGAGGCGGCCTGGTCGAACGCCGTCAGCAGCCGGTCGCGGATGGCGACCGCCTCCTCGACGTGCTTCAGGCCGATGGCGTGCCGGGCCAGGCCCGGGATGGGGAAGGTACGGGTCACGGCTCCCGCGGTGACGACGAGGGTGTCGTAACGGAGTTCGTACTCCTCCCCCTTCGCGGGCCGGACCGTCACCGTGCGGTCGGCGTGGCGGATCCCGGTCACGCTGCCCGCGACCAGCCGGGACTTGTGCAGGTGCCGCCGCACCGACACGGCGGCGTGGCGTGCCTCCACCGAACCGGCGGTCACCTCCGGCAGGAACGGCTGGTACGTCATGTAGGGACGCGGGTCGACGACGGTGACCCGCGCCTCCCCGGGCCGCAGGGTCTTCTCAAGGCCCCAGGCGGTGTAGAAGCCCGCGTAGCCACCGCCGACGATCAGGATCTCGCGCATGATTCCCTCTGTTTCTCTCCGTCACCAGTAAGACAGCGCAGGCCCTGCCGGTGTGACAGAGCATGTCCGCTCAGTGGTGAACACTGTGATCGCGGCGGGGATGTATCGGGAGATTTGCTACAAGAACGACCGTTTGGGGGTCTGTGCGCAGCCCCTCCGCTCGCCGGACGGATCAACACTGTCTGCTACGTTCCTGAGCACTCGACGTCAGCCGGCCCCGGGCTGACGTCCACGGCGGCGCCCCGCGCGCCCCCCACCTTCGCCTTCCTTCTTCTGGAGCTCCACGTGCGCACAGCACTCCTGTCCGCCGTACTCGTCAGCACCGTCGCGCTCGCGCCGTTGGCCACGGCGTGCACGGACGACCCTCCCCCCGACGACGCCCACACCTCGCCGCCCGCGACGGCCCTGCGCGGCGGTGCCGTCTGCTCCGCCCACTTCAGCTTCGCCACCGACGTCTCCTGCGGCCTGACCGAATTCGGCGACGTGCGCTTCCACTGCGCCGACGAGCTCACCGGTACGTGTCCGAGGACCCGCTCCGTTACGCTGGAGAACATCGGCAGGACGCCGGTCAAGCTCGTGGCCGTCAGCGGATCGGAGCCCGGCGAGAGGCACGAGACGGTCACCGGGACCCTGCCCTCCGGGGGCCGGCAGGTCCTCACGCCCCGCGCGGGCGACACCTACCTCTACGACATCCTCCTGCGCGCGGACGACGGCCTGGCCGCGGTGGGCGTCGTCGCCGTCTCCTGACGCCACGGAGCTGTCACACCCGCGCGGGCAACCCGGTCTCCCCGAGAGGGGCGTGGTCATGGACGGCCGACCGCAGCGGTCGGCGCACGCCCCGCCGGTGCGCCACGGCGCACACGACGCGAGCGAGGGATGGTAGGCATGTCATACCCAAAGCAGGTGTACTTCGGGGACAGCGGCGAGGTCAACGCCAACTTCCGCCCCGCGAGCGCCCCTCCGAACGTCGGCCAGGCCGGGGACGGCATCCACTACCTGGCGACCACGGACATGACGCGGGGCGAGTACGGCCTCTACCGCGTCATGATGAGGGCGAACGCGGGCGGTCCCAAGACGCACTTCCACCGCACCATCTCGGAGTCCTTCTTCATCCTCAACGGAACCGTCCGCCTCTACAACGGCGAGAAGTGGGTGGACGCGCAGGAGGGCGACTTCCTGCACGTCCCGCAGGGCGGGCTGCACGCCTTCCGCAACGACTCCGACGCCCCGGCGGAGATGCTGCTGCTCTTCACGCCGGGCGCACCGCGTGAGGAGTACTTCGAGCAGATCTCGCAGATGGGCAACGCCACGGCGGAGGAGCGCGCCGCGTTCCTGGACAAGCACGACTCGTACTTCGTCGACTGACCGGGCCGCTCCCCCGGCGCCGCGCCCCCCTGGGCGGTGCCGGGGGTCCGTGCGCGCTCAATTGTCCAGGACGGCGAGTTTCGTCGGGCTCATCATCCACATCACCCGGTCAATGCCCTCCGGTGTGACGCTCAACGTCAGGACGGCGAAGACCGTGCCGTCGCGGGACAGCTTCATGGCGGGCCCGCCGTTCACCTGGACGGGCTCCACGGTGGCGCCGACCCAGAACCGGTCGGCGAAGGCGTGGTGGTACTTGGCCACCCGCTGACGGCCGACGACGGGGAACTTCGAGGCACGGACCTCGCCTCCGCCGTCGGAGTACGAGACGACGTCCTCGGCGAACATGTCCTCCAGCACGCCCACCTCCCCGGCCTTCGCGGCCGCCACGAACGCCGTCAGGAAGCGCTGTCGGTCGGCGGTCACCACACCGGCCCGCTTCTCCGCCGCCAGGTGCTTGCGCGCCCGGCTCACCAGTTGGCGCGCGTTGGCGTTGGACTGTCCGATGATCTCCGCGATCTGCGCGTAGGGGTACTCGAAGGCCTCCCGGAGCACATAGGCGGCGCGTTCCGCGGGCGTGAGCTTCTCCAGGAGCATCAGCACCGCGACCTCCAGCGCCTCCCCGTTCACGGCCCCCAGCGCGGGATCGCTCTCGGTGTCCACCGGCTCCGGCAGCCAGGGTCCGACGTAGGTCTCACGCCGGGCTCTGGCCGACTGCAGCACGTTGATGGCGAGCCTGGTGACCGTCGTCGCGAGGAACGCCGGGGGGTTCTCCACCTTGGAGCGGTCGTAGGTCTGCCAGCGGATCCACGCCTCCTGCAGGATGTCCTCGGCCTCGCTCACGCTGCCGAGCATCCGGTAGGCGATGCCGAACAGAGCGCCACGGGCGGCCTGGAACTCCTCCTGTGCTTCCTGGAGGTCGTCGGCGTCATCCACTGCGTCGTCCTCGGTCGGCGTCGTCCGCGGTCGGGACGCGCCCGTCGGTCAGGACAGCCAGTCCCGGTAGTGGGTAGGGGCGATGCGGGCGGCTTCCCCACCGACGAGGACGTCGCCCTGGGGGACGGCGAACATGCCCGCCGTGTCGTCGACGACGACGGAACGCCCGTCGCCCTTGGCGGCGATGGTGATCCGGCCGATCTCGTCGAGGGAGAAGACATCGGGCCCGGCGATGTCCACGGTCCCGTTGAGCGGGGGACCCGAGGCGACCTCGGCGACCATCCGCGCGACGTCGGCGGCGGCGATCGGCTGGAGCGGGGTGTGCGGCAGCCGGACGGTGTACCCGTCGGTGGTCCAGGACATCGTCGCGTCCATGAACTCCATGAACTGCGTGGCGCGGACGATGGAGTACGGGATCGAACCCGCCTTGAGGATGTCCTCCTGCAGCACCTTCGCCCGGTAGTAGTCCAGCTCCGGCACCTGGTCCACGCCCACGATGGAGAGGATGACCATGTGACCGACGCCGCCCTTCTCACAGGCGGCGATCAGGTTGTCCATCGACGTCTGGAAGAACGCGGGCGAGGCCTCGTCGAAGGTCGGCGAGTTCGTGAGGTTGACGACGACGTCCGCGCCCGCGACGGCCTCCACGACGCCCTCGCCGCTCAGGAGGTCCACGCCGGTGGACAGGGAGTGCGGCACGGCCTCCTGGCCGGCCGCGTTGAGGTCCTTCACGACCTGCGAGCCGATGAGCCCGGTTCCGCCGATGACTGCGATTTTCATGGCTTTGCCCATCTCCCGATGCGTATGACCGGTGAATGCCCGTACGTGCTTAACGTACCTTCGCGGCACTCGACGCGCCTGGTCTGCCGCGGAGGCCGCCCGAGGGCACACCGGACCGCGCCGCACGGTGTGACGGGCAGGCGGTGTCAGGGCCCGCAGGCCGCCATCACCCGAGGGGGCGGCGGACCGGAACTCCCCGCCGCGCCCGGCGGCGGCCCGCCCGGAACCCGCCCGGCCTCCGCCCCGGGGGCGGTCGCCTGCGCGGGGAAGGGAACCCGCTGGAGGGCGACGATGGCGACGTCGTCGCTCAGCGGGCCCCTGAGGTGCCGGCACGGGTCTTCCCGCACGAGGCCTCCGGGCCCGTCGCCCGCTCAGGCCGAGGGGCGGCCCGCTGCGTCGGGGCGCCAGCAGGGTGACGTGCCCGCCACCGGAGACGAGGGGCGCGGGGTTGCCGCAGTTGACCGCGCGGATGACCCGCCGGTCGTCGGGTATCTCCAACGCCAGCGCGGTGACGCAGCGTTCGGCGGCGTCGTGGTGGCTCTCCTCGAACTCCTCCAGGTGGGTGCGCATGCTGCCCTCCGGGTGCGCGGCCACTTGGGACAGGGTGGCGCAGCGGGGTGCCGCCTCCCTGAACGCGCCGACGGCGGCCGCCACTTCGTGGATCCCTTGCAGGCCCTTGCCGCGGACGTTCCGATCAGCGTCCGCGTCGCTCCGGGGACGCGGGCGGCCGAGGTCGCCGCCGACGGTGGTGTGGGCGTCGGAGGACTGGTAGGCGGCGGCGAGGAGGAGCAGCTCGACGGCGGGCCGTATCCCCGGCCCCCATGAGCGGGGGGGCGGGGCGGGTGCGGAGCGGAAGGGAGGGGATCACGCACTGCCTTTCCGTGCGGTGGGATGGCGTGGCCGCGCGATCGCGCCCGTGTGGGGCGCTGCGCCACAGTTCCGGCCTTCCAGGCACGACATGACATCCACCGCATATGCGACATGGATCCCACCCGCCCCGCAGTGCCATCCGTCCCCGACCCCTATGGAATGTCGTCACGGCGGACGGCGGGCTGGAGCTCGTCCGACCCGGATCAGACGGTGGCCTGCCGCGTCTTCCGCCAGCGCTCCACGTAGTCGCGGCGCTGCATCCTCCGCCGCTCGTCCTCCGTGGTGCCGCCCCAGATCCCGTCGAGACGGCCGGCCGCCAGCGCCGACCGCAGGCACTGCGCCGTGACGGGGCACCGCAGGCACACGGCCTTGGCCTCCTGGATCTGCGCCATTCCCGGGCCGCTGCCGCTGATGGGGAAGAACAGCTCCGGATCCTCCTCGCGGCACGCAGCGTCGTAACGCCAATTCATGAAGACCTCCTGGTGGGGACGGGCCGGGACTCTTCATGGAGACCAGTGGATCGAGGTGGCTGTGACGCCCGATATGCCGCGCTTGGGTGCCCGGCGGACCACCCGGGCGCCAATCGCTCGGGCCCGCGGGCGAGTTCACGCGGAATTCACCCCCGGCGTGTCACAAGTCGATCAGCTGATTGGTCAGAGTCGGTGATCGGGTCCGGGCCTCTCCCGGGATGACGAAGGGCGGACCATGCAGACCACAGTCATGTGCGGCGGAAAGGCGCCCGCACCCTGCGGGAGCCGGCTCCGGAGAGAGGCACCGCGGTGAGCGAGCCGACCCAGTGGCCCGGGCTGTCCACGGCGAAGGACTACGACGGCACGGCCTTCTCCCCCATCTACACGACGTCCGTGACCGTCAGCGGCGGCGAGGTGAGCCACGGACGGGCATCGGGACGGGCCCGGTCGTCCGACGGGATGCTCGACCTCGTGCTGCGGCTGCCCTCCGAACTCGGCGGGGAGAGCGGCGGCACGAATCCGGAACAGCTGTTCGCCGCCGGGCTCGCGGCCTGCTTCCACGGCGCCCTCAGCCTGGTCGCCCGGCAGGCCGGCCGGAACCCCGCGACGATCGCGGTGGAGGCCTCCGTCGCCTTCGGCCGGGACCCCCTGGACGGCGGCTACCTGGTGCGGGCGGACCTGCTGATCACCTGGCCGGGGACGGACGCGGCGACCGCCGCTCCCCTGCTGAGGCGGGCGGACTCCCTGTGTCCCTACACCAAGATGCTGGCGCTGGGGACGCCGGCGACGCTCACCCTCGCCCCCTGAGCCTCACGCGTAGTGCACGTCGCTGACGTCGATCGAGACGAGCAACGTGTCACGCCGCGGGCTGCCGTCCTCGGCGCGGAGGTACACCCGGCGCTTCGAGGGCATCCGCAGCCCCTGGGCCTCGACGTAGTCGTGGACGTACTGCGCGCACGCGAAGCCGCCCGCGATCTCCACGTGGTAGTCGTAGCGGCGCAGCCGGAGGGCGTCGTCGAAGTAGAAGTCCTGCTCGCGGGAGTGGGTGGCCACGTCCTCGGGGAACGTGGCGCGCAGGCCCCGCCACGTCTCGTCCTCCTCGCGCCACGCCCCGATGCCGGTGACGGTGACCCCCGGCCCGGCGAGCAGGAAGGGGGTGGTCAGGTAGGTCCACAGGGCGTAGCCGTTGAAGTAGGCGCGGTCCAGCGCGTCCCAGGGGGTGGTCATGGTGTGCCCCGCGAAGTGGGAGCGCGGGTCGCCGCGCTCGGCGACGACCGTGCCGTCGGCCTTCTCGATCGCGACACGGCCGGGGGTGAAGTCGGTCCGCCGGCCGGGCGCGCCATAGGGGCGCAGGGACGCCCGCTCCTCGTGGAGCCACACGGTCATGTCGCGGGGCGCCGGGTCCTGCGGCACGCCCTTCAGCGCCCACAGCTCGCCGCCGGTGACGATCGTCGCGCGGACCTCGCCGAACCGCGCGTAGCGGTCACCGCCGCCGTGCGCCCTAAGGATCTCCGCCAGGTACCGGTCCATGGCCGTTCGCTTCCGTCGCACGGCCCCGAGTACGTGGGACGAGTCTTCCAGGGAGCCCGCGGCGGCACAAAGAGATCGATCGCTTTGAGTGACGCATTCGGCTCAACCGCGCCCTGCGGAATGTGGAGCTTTCAAGCAGAATTTCCGCGCTGGATATGCTGAACAAATGGAGAAGGGCAAGAGCGACCCATGGCTGACCGGTGACGAGCAGCGCGCCTGGCGCATCTACCTGGAGGTCGGCACTCTGCTGCTCAGTCAACTCGGACGTGACCTGGAACCGTTCGACCTGACGATCAACGACTACGAGATCCTGGTGAACCTCTCGGAGTCGCCCGAGCACCGTATGCGGATGAGCGACCTGGCCCGCGCCACCCTGCAGTCCAAGAGCCGGCTGTCCCACCAGATCAGCCGCATGGAGAACGCCGGACTGGTCCGCCGCGAGAACTGCGAGTCCGACCGGCGCGGACTGTTCGCCGTCCTCACGGACGAAGGCTGGGAGACCATGCGCAACGTCGCCCCGCACCACGTCGCCGCCGTACGGGAACACTTCATCGACCTGCTCCCCGCCGAGGACCAGGCCGCCCTCCGCAAGGCCCTCACCCCCGTCGTCGAGCACCTGCGCGCGCAACGCGGTACGGCCTGAGGGGCCACCGACGTCACATGTGACGAATGCCCGCACAAGTGGCGTTTTGGACACCGGCCCCAGGGCAGGCGTCCGGCGAGGGGGGTTCCCGTGAGTGCGAGGGAGTCGACCCCATGTCAACAGGGACACTTCTGGCGATCATCATCCCCGTGGTGGTGATAATCGCCCTGATCGCGGTGGCGTCCACCCTCTACGTACGCCACCGGCGCCTGAAGGACCGCTTCGGCCCGGAGTACGACCGGACCGTGGAAGGCGCCAACAGCCGCATGGACGCCGAGCGGGACCTCGCCGCGCGCACCAAGCGTCACGACTCGCTGGACATCAAGCCGCTGCCGAGCGGCATCCGTGACCGCTACGCGCGGGAGTGGACCAGCGTCCAGGAGGAGTTCGTCGACCGGCCCGAGGACGCCGTCCACGACGCCGACAGCCTGGTGGGCTCCCTGATGCGCGACCGCGGATACCCGACCGAGAACTTCGACCAGCAGGTCAAGGACCTGTCGGTGGAACACGGCCGGACCCTGGACCACTACCGGGCGGCCCATGAGGTCAACGACCTCAGCACCCGGCACGAGGCCACGACCGAGCAGCTGCGCGGCGCGATGGTCCACTACCGCGCGCTGTTCGACGAACTGCTCACCGACGGCGGTGGGCGGCGCCACGCCCGGGCCTGACGAAGGGCCCGTCCCGGAACACCGATCAGGAAGGCGGAGAACGATGGAACGCGAGCGCGTCTCCCGCGGAAGCGGTCTGGCCACAGAAGACCTCGCAGAGACCCACGCACCCGCCGGCCCCGAGGAGGACCGCCCGGAAGCGGCCTCGAGGGCACCAGAGTACCCCGGCGAGAGCACCGGAACACGGGGCGAACCGCCCCCGGAGGACATGGCGGGCACTCCTGCCCGGGAGACCGCCGCGGACGAGGCCCCGGAACTCTTGGGATCCCAGGACCAGGAGAACTTCCGCGACCGCTGGCAGCGGATCCAGAGCGAGTTCGTCGACGACCCACGCGATGCCGTGCACGCCGCCGACGAGTTGGTCGCCGACGTCATGCAGAAGCTGGCGTCGACGTTCGCCCAGCACAAGGGGGACCTGGAAGGCCAGTGGACCCGTGGCGAGCAGGTGAACACGGAGGACCTGCGCACCGCGCTCCGGCGCTACCGGTCCTTCTTCAACCGCCTGCTGTCCACCTGAGTCCGTCCCGGCGGGGCGCTGTCCGTGCAGCGCCCCGCCCGAACACCGTCGGGGTGCGACGGAGCGAGCTAGAAATCCTCAAGGCCGGTGCCCCGGCGCTTCTCGTGCGGTGGAATCTTCAACTGCTCCGAGCCCCGCTCCTCTTCATCCGTGGAAGGCGTCTCCGATTCCCGGGTGGCCTCTTCCTCCAGGTCCCGATCCGCGTCTCGGCGGGTCTCCTTGTCCGGCTGCCCCATGGGCCGACTCCTCCCTTGTGAAATAAGTGGCCCTTCAGGAGTATTGCCAATAAATCCGATGATAAGTGCGGGAAAGATTCCGGCAGGAGAGCCTCCGCGACACGACGCGAGACGGTGAAATGGCGAAGCGGAGGTGGGTCCTGTGACGCACGGGACGCAAAGGGATCCGGCAGGTACCGCGACGGCGGCGGCGCACCGACACGTCAGGCCTTGACGAAGCGGCTCTCGACGCCGGGGAACCCCTTGTCCCACCAGTGTGCGTAACGCCGGTAGACGGCCGGGTCGCGGTCGGCGAGCAGAGTCCACAGCTTCGCCGCCTCTTCCACCAGCCCCTGCCAGGCGGCCTTGCCGAGCTTGTGGAAGGCGGTCAGCTCCAGGCCGTCGCCGGTCGCGCGCCACACGCCGGCGACCCGCCCGTCGACGAGCAGGCACGGCAGCGTGTCGCCGTTGCGCCGCGCGATCAGCGGCCGGTACTCCTCGGGCACGACCCGCCCCGCGCCGGCGTGGGCCAGCAGGATGCTGTCCCACATGGGGAGCAGCCTCGGCGGCGCCGGTGTGTCCTCGTCGGGGACGGTGGCGTCGGCGAGGTCGTACAGGGCCGCGCGGCCCGGTCCCGCCACCTGCGTCACCTGGTCGCCGAGCCCGTTCAGCGCCCTGGTGACGACGGAGCGCTGCAGCAGGGTGAAGCGTGCGAAGTCCTGGGGCGAGGCAGGCCCGAACGCGCCCAGGTAGGCGAGCAGCAGCCGCCGCACCCCGGCGTCCGTCTGCTCGGGCTCTGGCGCGGGGACCGCCGCGGAGGCGCGATAGGTGTTCGGCAGGGTGAACGACCAGGGACCGCCGGCCGGCGCGTGGTGTACGGGCGCGTACGTGCGCAGGGCCCACCACACGCGGTGGGCGTGCTCGCCGAAGCGTCCGGTGACCTCGTTCTCGACCTCGGTGCCGGTGCGGGGCCGGTCGAGGAACCCGGAGAGTTCGGGAAGCAACTCGTCGGCGTCGGCGGGGTCCAGCCCGGTCGAGGTGAAGCGGCGGTCGTACAGTCGTGACGCCCGCAGCGTGCCCCGCATCGCGGCGTGGTAGGCGGCATGGTCCTCGGCGTGGACGGCGTGCAGCGTGATCCGCATCAGGGTCGCCTTGTCTATCCGCCGGTCCGCGAACGCCGCGTCGAGGTCCTCCGGCGCGAAGTCCTGCACACGGTTCCACAGCGCAAGGTACGGGGAGGCCGGGGTCTGTGCCTGCAGCGCGCAGACCCGGCGTACCGCCTCGGCCACGTCGAGGCGCCCGCGTTCGAGCAGGAGCTGACGGTCCAGGGTGGCGAGGGTCAGTTGCCGCGAGGTGAGGCTCATGGCCGGATTATGCCGCCCCGGTCCGACAGTCCTTCCCGGCGGCCGCCTCGGCGCGGTGGTGCATGGTGACGGAACACCAGGGCAGACGCGGGGTCAGGAGGTTGACGACATGGTTCCTTTGCTTCTTGTCCTGCTGCTGGCCCTGATCCTGTTCGGCGCCGGGTTCGCCCTCAAGGCCCTGTGGTGGATCGCCGTCATCGTGCTGGTGGTGTGGCTGCTCGGGTTCGTGTTCCGGGCCGCCGAGGGCGGCGGGCGCCGCCGCTGGTACCGATGGTGACCTGACGCCCGCCCGCAGCACGCCGGGTGCCCGCCGCGCATCGCGGCGGGCCCCTGTTCGTCGGGCGCCACCGGCCGTATCAGGTCATTCATCGTGCTGCGGCGATCCCGGCCGCACAACGGGGTACACGCGGAGCACAGATGGCCGGAGCAGCCCGGCCCACACCTGCCAGGAGAGGCCGATGAGGGAGGACTGCCGGCTCACCGTCCGGGAACGCATGGCTCTCGACGGAATCGAGCGCCTGCTCCGCCGTGACGACCGGGCGCTCGCCCGGCGACTGCGCACCATGCGCGTCCGTACGCCCCTGCGGGAGTTCGCGGCGCGGTTCGCACGGTGGCCGCGCGCCCTGCTGGTGACCTTCCTCGCCGGCACCACCCTGGCCCTGCTGCTGACGGCGACGCTGACCAGGGACACCTCGCTGGTGTGGGTCGGCGCGGCCTCGTGGGCCGTCACCTTGCTCGCTGCCGCGTGGCCGACCTCACGCTGGCGGCGGACCGGTCGGCGCCGGCGGGTCGCGTAAGGGGCCCTCAGCCGGCGGACGGTGAGCGCGGCACGAGGGCGGCGAGGGCCACGACCGCGGTCACCCGGCCACTGCGACCGGCTCACGCCAGGCGCGTCGTGCTCAGCGGGCCGGACGACCGCGCCGACCTGCCGAGGTCTCCGGGCCGCGCCGCTGGGAATCCCCGCTCAGGACTGTGCCTCGGCGACCTCTTCGACCACGTGGCGGTCGAGAGCCGCCCGCACCAGGGCCGCGGCGAAGACCGCGTAGGCGGCCTTGGGCACCAGGGCCGCCAGCTCCTCCGGCCGAGCCGGAAGGCCGAGCCGCTCGGCGCCCTGCAGGGCCTTGTCGTCGAACAAGGGGCCCGTCTCCGGCCAGACCGCCTGCACCTCCCGCAGGAAGATGTCCACGCCGACCGGCCCGAGCCCGGGAACCTGGCGCAGAGCGCGCCGGATCTCGTCCGGGTCGCCGTCCGCCTCGTCCCGCAACCGGCGGAGGTCGCCGCCGTAGCGGTCGAGAAGCAGCTCCGCTCCGTCCCCGAGCTGCGTCGCCGTCCGTTCGTCGTAGCGCCGGTAGCGTCCCCTGCCCAGCGCGTCGACCCGCTGCTGCCAGGTGGCGTCGCGCATCCGACGCGGGTCGCGCATGCCCGCGGCGAAGAGCTCGTGCGCCGCGTCGATGGCCACGGACGCCTTGATCCGGGCACTGAGCAGGCAGGCTGCCACCAGCGCCTGGTAGAGCGGCTGCGGGGTGTTCTTCAGCTTGATGCCGGCGTCCTCGGCATAGGTGTGGCCTTCGCTGTCCAGCAAGGCCTTGACCGTCGCCTTGTCCTTCGCCTTGTCCCGGTGTCCGGTGGTCCCGGCCATCACGCATCACCTTCTCGGGAAGCGAAGCATCGCTTCAGTCCAGGCTGCTACCCGGCCACCCGGGCCCTACACCCCAGCGACCCTCGCCCGTCATCGCCCTCATCGTCCATCACCGGCTCGCCGGAGGGGTGGCAGCCGGTGGACGGCGAAGCCCGGTCGATCCGTGTTTGCCGAGGTAGGCGCCGCTGCCCCGCGCGTGCGTCCGTCAGGCCGGGACGGTCGAGTCGTCGTGCGGGCGGGCGCCCGGCAGGCGGAGGCGGGCGGCGAGCAGGGCGGCGTCGATGTCGCTGGTGCCGGTGGCGACGCAGAGGGTGTACGCGAGGTCCTCGAGCCGTCGGCGGACCTCGGGGTCCTCGGCATTGAGCAGCCTGAGGGTCTGGTACCGGTCGACCAGGTCATTCAGGACGGCGGGGTGGGCCATCAGCATGGCGTCTCCTCAAGCGAAGCCCAAAGGCGGTCGTTGATCCACCGTCTTCCCGGTCGGTGGCGGCGCATGCCGCTCTCAGGGCAGCGGCGTGCCGCCTGTGGCGTTGACGACTTCCGCCGTGATGTAACCGGCGCGCTGGGAGGCGAGGAAGACGTAGGCGGGGGCCATCTCGGCCGGCTGGGCGGGTCGACCGAGCGGGGACTGCTTGCCGAACTCGGTGGTGTCCGGGAGGGTCGCCGGGATGAGCGGGGTCCACACCGGTCCCGGGGCCACCGCGTTGACGCGGATCCCCTTGGAGGCGACCATCTGTGCCAGTCCCTGCGTGAAGTTGACGATCGCCGCCTTCGTCATGGCGTAGTCCAGCAGATGGGGGCTGGGCTTGTAGGCCTGCACGGAGCTGGTGTTGATGATCGAGCCGCCGGCGGGGAGGTGCTCGAGGGCCGACTTCGACAACCAGAACATCGCGTACAGGTTGGTCTTGAGCACCCGGTCGAACTGCTCCGTGTCGATCGCGCCGATCCCGTCCGGCTGTGACATCTGGTACGCGGCGTTGTTGACCAGGATGTCGAGCCGTCCGAATTGCGCGAGCGCCAGGTCGACCACCTCGCGGCACTGCTCCTCTTCGCGGATGTCACAGGACAGGGCGACGCCCTTGCGTCCGGCGTCCACGATGAGTCCGACGGTGGTGTCCGCGTCGGCCCTCTCCTCGGGCAGGTGCGTGATGAGCACGTCCGCGCCCTCGCGGGCGAAAGCGAGCGCGACGGCCCGGCCGATCCCGGAGTCGCCACCGGTGATCACCGCGGCCTTGCCCTCCAGCAGGCCACTGCCTTCGTAGGAGGTCTCCCCGTGGTCGGGGGGCGGGTCCATCGGCCCCGTCCAGCCCGGAGGCGGCTGGTCCTGGGCGGGGAAGTCCGGCTGAGGGTGGCGGCTGACCGGGTCCTCGTTGCGGGAGGTCATGCGGGTTCCTCCGTCACTTCTCGATCGCGACTCGGATGGAGCGCACCTTCTGGTCGGCGGCGTCCGGGACGACCATCCCGGCCTCGACGCCCGTGCGCAGGTAGTCCAGCACGTGCCGGTTGAGACGTTCGCCGGGCAGGGCGGCAGGGATGCCGGGCGGGTAGGGCGTGAGCATTTCCGCGGTGATCCTGCCCTCGGCCTCCGCGATCGGGACCTGCTCGGTCTCGCCGAAGAAGGCGTCGCGGGGCAGGACGACCTGTTCCAGGGTGAGTTCCTCCGGGCTCGGAATGTGCACGGGAACCGCGGGGCGCAGATCGCCCACGTGGTCGACGAGGTCGGCCAGGGCGGTGACCAGGACCTTCGTGGTGTCTTCGTGGTCGGCGTGGGTGAGCTGGGCGCTGATCCTGCGGTGGTCGCTGACGTGGAGGTTCACCCCGTGGTGGGCGCGCAGCCAGTCGGCGGCCCGGTATCCCGTGGTGCCCAGCGCGGAGATGTCGACGATCACCTGCAGGGGGTCCAGATCGGCGGCCCGGCCCGGGGCGCAGAAGTCCGCGCGGCCGTGCACGTGGAAGCCGTCGAGGGTTTGGATCTGGCCGCGCAGGGCCTCGGCCACGGCGAGGGCCCGGTCGTACAGGGCGTGGCCGTGCTCCACCATCTGCCGGCGCCAGCCGTCCAGCGCTGCGTAGAGCAGCACCGAGGGGCTGGTGGTGCCCAGCAGGTCCTCGCGGGCCTTGAGTACGGCGGGGTCGATCAGGTCCCCTTGGAGGTGGAAGACCGAGGTCTGCTCCAGGGCCGACCCCATCTTGTGCACGGAGGTGACGCACACGTCCGCTCCGGCGTCCATCGCCCAGGTCGGCAACGACGGGTGGAAGGGCAGGTGCGCTCCCCACGCCTCGTCGACGATCAGCGGCTTGCCCTGCCGGTGGCACTCCTCGGCGATCGCGCACAGATCCGCGCAGGTCCCGTACGGGGTGGGGCTGGTGACCAGGGCGCCCTTGGCGTCCGGGTGGTCGCGCAGGGCCGCGGCGAACGCCTGCGGGGACGGCGGATGGGCCAGGTGCAGGTCGGGGTCCCACTCGGGGCGCACCCAGATCGGCTCCTGGCCCGAGAGGATCAGCCCCGAGATGACGGACTTGTGGGCGTCCCGTCCGACCACGAGCTTTTCGTGGGGTCCGGCGACCGAGAGCATCGCCGACTTGACCGACAGCGAGCTGCCGCAGGTGGAGAAGAACGTGTGCTCCGCTCCCACGGCGTCCGCCATGAGCGCCTGCGCCCGCTCCAGGACGCCGTGAGAGGAGGTGCGATCGTCCAGGCCGCTGGTGGCCAGGATGTCGGAGCGGAAGACCGCCTCTCCCAGCGCCTCCAGGACACGGGGGTCGGCGCCCCGGCCCTGTTTGTGACCGGGTGGGGTGAACGGTGTCTGACCGGTCGCGTGGTAGGCGGCCAGCGCCTCCAGGACCGGCGCCTGCGAATGGTCCATGAACAGCGGTTGCCCCCGCCCGGATGGCGGAAACGCCTCCTGGGAGGACGGGGGTGGTCAGCGACCGCGGTGCTCAGTCTGCGGCTCCTGAGGGTCGGCTTCTCACCCTCCTTTATGGGCGCGTGCGGCGGCACCATCGGCTCATGCGGCCGCACCGCGACGAACGCCGGGGGCCTGCCGCGGCCGTTCGGTCGTGCGCCGCGGTGGCGGGTAGGCGTGCCGGAGACGGCCGGGAGGCCGCGATGCCCGGGGAACTCGACGAGCTGTACGCACGCGTCGCGGAGGAGCTGACCGCACGGGCCGGTCCGCTGTGGGCCGTCGCGCTCGCCCTGCACCGCGATCCCGAGCCGTCCTTCGAGGAGGTACGTGCGGCCCGCATGCTGACCGGTCACCTGGAGCGGGGGAGGGCTTCGCCGTGGAGTTCGCCGCCGCCGGGGCCGGCTCCCGGGCCCGGAAGGTGATGCCGGCCGCGGCCCAGGCGCCGGCCTGCACCGCAGCCGACGTCCTGGTCGATCCCGGGGTGCGCTTTGCGGCCTGGGCCGAACATCGTCGTCCGGATGGCTGACAAAGGGGGCGTGCCCGTCGTGGGACCGGGAAGCCGCTCCGGAGAAGACCGTAGACCGCACACCGACCCGGAAGGGAGCCATGTGATGGGACACGGCGGAAACGTCATCGCGGAACTCACAGCCGACCACCGCGAGGTGGAGGAGTACTTCGCCCGTCTGCGGGCCCTGCCCGCGGGCGACAAGGAACGCCGGAACGTGCTCGACGAGGTCACCATCGAGCTGGTGCGGCACTCGGTGGCCGAGGAGATGTACCTGTACCCGGCCGTCCGGAAGCACCTGCCCGGCGGGGACGCCCTGGCCGACAAGGAGATCCAGGAACACGCCGAGGTCGAACAGGTCCTCAAGGACCTGGAGGACGCCGACATCGACGACCCCCGCTTCGACCGGATGGTGCAGAAGCTGGTCACCGACGTCACCGAGCACGTCCGGGAGGAGGAGCAGCAGCTCTTCCCGAGCCTGGCGCAGGCCTGCACGCCCGAGCAGCTCTACGAACTCGGCGAGCAGGTCCGGCGGGCCAAGAAGATCGCCCCGACCCGCCCGCACCCCAGCGCTCCGGACACCCCGCCCGGCAACAAGCTCCTGGCGCCGGGGACCGGACTGGTGGACCGGGCACGCGACTTCGTCACCGGCCGCGGCCGTTCCTGACGCGAGCCGGCTTCCCTGGGCCGTTCGGGCGGATGCCCGCCGGAGCGGCCCAGCGGCCTGTCTCCGCCCGCACCCGCACGGCCACCGCGGCCCCCGGGACCGTGGTCCGACACGTCGGTGACCGGGGTCAGAGCTCGCGCAGCGCGGGCAGGAGGGTCTTCTCCGCCCAGTCCAGGAAGGCCATCTGGGTGTCACCGCCGACCTGGACGAGGGCGATCTCGGTGAACCCCGCCTCCGCGTACGGGCGGACCGCCTCCACGAAGGCATCCAGGTCGTCCCCGCAGGGGATGGACTCCGCGACGTCCTCCGGGCGCACGTGGGCGCCGGCCGAGGCGAAGGCCTCCGTCCCGGGCAGTTCGGAGTTGACCTTCCAGCCGCCGTCGAACCATCGGAACTGCTCGTGCGCCCGGCGCACGGCCGTCGCCCGGTCCGGGTCGTAGGACACCGGCAGCTGTCCGACCCGTGGCTTGCCCGTACCTCCGTGCTCGTCGAACGCGGCCACCAGTTCGGCGTCCGGCTCGGTGGCGATCATCAGGTCTGCGAGCCGTCCCGCCAGTTCGCAGGACTGTGCCCCGGAGACGGCGACCCCGATCGGCGGCGGAAGGTCGGGCAGGTCCCACAGCTTCGCCGACTCGACGTCGAAGTGCTCGCCGCGGTGGTTGACGTAGCCTCCCTCGAACAACGCCCGGATGATCTCCACGGCCTCGGCGAGCATCTCGTGGCGGACGTCCACGGCCGGCCATCCACCGCCCACGACGTGTTCGTTGAGGTTCTCCCCCGAACCCAGGCCGAGCCGGAACCTGCCCTCGGACAGCAGTTGCACCGTCGCCGCCTTCTGCGCGACGACGGCGGGGTGGTAGCGCACGGTCGGACAGGTCACGTACGTCATCAGCGGGATCCGCGAGGTGGCCTGCGCGGCCGCTCCCAGTACGCTCCAGGCGTACGGCGCGTGACCCTGCTCGTCCAGCCAGGGGAAGTAGTGGTCGGAGGTCACCGAGAAGTCGAAGCCGGCCTCCTCGGCCCTGACCACGTGGGCCACCAGGTCCCGCGGGCCGGCCTGCTCGGTCATCATCGTGTATCCGAATTGCGTCATGTCGGGCGGCTGCCCGGTGAAGGCCGGGAAAAACGGCTCCCAGCGGTGTGTGGGCCGCAGGATCCGGGGCAGCCGGATCCTGCGGTGAGGCAGCCGCATGGTGGGTGAATGCCCCGGACGCCGGGTCCCCCCTCCCGGCGTCCGGGATCACCTCGCGTCACCCGGCCCGCCCGATCGTCAGTCAGGGGGTTCCTGCGGCGGGAGGTCGCGCGGCGCGTCGGGAACGTCCTTGTCCGGCCGCCCCCGTTCCGCGGCGTCGGGATCGCGCCCGCGGGCCTGCTGCAGATCCTGCTGGTCCTTCGGCGGCGGGGCCGTACGCTCCGCGTCTTCGGGCGTCTCGTCGCGCTTCATGCGTGTCTCCTTTCGGGTGGGCGGTCTCGATCGGACCTGTCCTTGGCCCTCGGCTGCCCTATGGGGGAGCACGCACACCTGTGGAGGACCCGCCGGTACCTGCGGCTACGAGTTGTAGCGGACGGGCACCTCGAGGGTTCGGGCAAGGCCCTGGATGCTCTCGTCCACGCGTTGCAGGTGCCGTACCACCCGCCGCGCCGCGTGGACGTCCTCGGCACGCGCTCCGGCGAAACCCTCTCCGAGGGGGGTGGGAATGCCGGAACCGCGCTCGATCGAGGTGTCCTCCTCGCCTCGAGCAGCAACCTGGCCGATCAGGGTCGCGAGGTTCCGGTCGATCCGGCCGGCCTCGTCCACGAGGCACGGATCGGGGCTGACGCGGACGCCGGCCGGCATGACTTCCACGGTGGCTGCCAGGCTGCGGGCGTGGAAGGCCGCCGTCTCCAGCAACCCCAGCGCGCAGAGCGCGGTGCGCCGCCGGGACCGCAGCGGGCTGATCGGGGTGATCAGCGGTTGCACCGACAGGCGCAGGCCGTCCAGGGCCGAATCCAGCGCGCGGGCCGGCACCAGCAGATCCCGGCCGGCCTCGCCGCCCAGCCGGGCCAGCGACTGCGACAGCACCGCGCGAAGGCGTTCCAGCACGTCGCGCAGCAACTGGTCCGTGCGTTCCCGGGTCCGCACCGGCAGCACGAGCAGAGCGGCGGCCAGCCCGCACGCGATCCCGAGCGCGGTCTCCTCGATGCGCACCACCAGCACGCCCGGGGTGAGGGCGTGGAGCAGTGTGTACAGCATGCCGATCATCGTGGTGACGAAGAAGGACATCAGTGTGTAGGACACCGCGGTCGTGTAGTACATGCCGAACACGCTGAGGACCACGAGCGCGAAGGCCAGCGGGGGGTCGTCGCCGATCAGGGCGGCGAGGGAGAGCCCGGCGACGACGCCCACCACCGTGCCGATCATCCGCCGGTACCCTCTGACCAGGAGCTCGCCGGTGGAGGCGGTGCTGATGAACACCACCCAGCACGTGAACACCGCCCAGTACCAGCGTTGCGGCGACAGCAGCTCACCGCCGACGACGGCCAGCGCCGATCCGGTCGCGACCTGCAGCGCGGTCCTGGTGGTGGGGCGGATGCGGGCGCCCTCCGGCTTCGGTACGACGCCGTCCCTCGCCAGGCCGGAGTCCTCTGCCGTGAGCTCCTCCCTCGACCGTGCCGCCTCGGCGGTGTCCTGGGATGCCGAGGTGTCCCCGTCGACGGCCAGGCTCAGGCCGAACAGGGCGCGGGCGAAGTCCCCGGCGGAGCGGAAGACGTCCCGCATCGCCGGTGACGCGTCGGGCAGGTGCTCGTCGTTGCGGTAGCCGAGCAGGCGGTCGCGCACCTCGGCGGTATCGGCGCCCTCCGGCCGCAGCCGACCCGGTCCGATCACCACGCGCAGCGCACGCAGTTCCGAGACCAGCGCGGGCAGCATCGCCGCGTCGCGGGCGTCGATGGAGGATCCGGCGCGGCCGATCCTGGTCAGGTGCCAGGTCAGGGTGTCGACATCGGCAGCGGGCCACAGGACCCGCAGCACGAGGATGGCCAGCCGTTCCACGGCCGTCTCCGCCTCCGCCACGCGGCGCTGGATCGCGGTGGCGGTGCGCTCGTCGGGCGTGCCGGTTGCCAGCCAGGTCTGGATCATCAACGCGGCCGTGTGCAGGCGGGCCGCGTACCGGCGCAGATCGTCGACCTGCCGCTCGGCCCGCGGCGCCTGCGGTCCACCCTCGGCCACCTCGATCAGCGCGTCGAGCACCAGCGCCAGACGCAGCCCGAAGGCCCGCTGCAGCCGTGCCAGCGTCCGCTCCGGCGGCGAGCGCAGGACGGCGAAGCGGACCAGCGCCGAGCTGCCGAAGGCCACCACCACGCCCAGGAACAGCTGCGGCAATTGCTCCACGCGGGTCTCGGCGAACTGGGTCACGAAGAAGAGTTGGAAGGCGAAGATGCCCAGCGTGGTCGCGCGCGAGCCCAGCCGGCGGATGTAGATGGCGGCGAAGATCAAGAGCACGAACACCACGTCCGCCACGACCCGGTACGGCGTCAGCGCGCTGCCGACCGCCATGGTCGCCAGCGCGATGGGCAATCCGGCCGCGAGGGTCAGCAGCTGGTCGCGCGGCCGGGGCTCGGTGACCGCCACCGTGCTGACGATCGCGGTGAGGGCACCCGTCACCAGGACGGGTATCGGGGCACGCAGCGCCGCGAGGACACCGAGCGTCAACAGGACCGCGCAGACCGTGCTCAGCGCGGACAGCAGCCGGATCAGTCCGGGATCGGACGCCACGAGCCGATCCCGGACGTTCGCCGGCCAAGATCGGGCCGCCCGCTGCATCCCGGCTGCTCTCCTCACCGCACGGATGGTGGAAGTGTCACGCGCCCAGGTCGTCGAGCGAGGCCAGGAAGTCGTCGACGCTGACCACGCTGTGCGAGATCATGTTCAGGCCGCGCATCATCGCCTGGTACGTGACCAGGCCGCCGGGCGCGGCGATCGCGTCGGTGAACGTCGTGACGTGGTGGGCGCGCTCCATCGCGCTGCGGGCCGTCGACTCCACGGCCATGATCCCGGAGACTCCGGCGATCGCCAGGTATTCGACGTCGCGCTGCCGCAACTGGAATTCGAGGTCGGTGTGGTGGAGCACGTCCAGGCCCTTGTGCGGCGCGAGGACCACCTCGCCCGGCTGGGGAGCCAGATCCTCGTAGAACGAGGTGTTCCAGGTTCCCGCCTCGAACAGCCGGTTGTCGAACATCTCCCGGTGCATCCCGGAGACGTGCTTCCACGTCGCATAGTCCTCGCGGGTGAAGGCGGTCGTCGAGTAGAAGACGGGGATGTCCTTGTGCCGTCGCACCCCGGCGACGAGCCTGCGCAGGTTGTCGATCGTGCCAAGCCTCTCGTATTCCGGCGCGTAGATGGCATAGGCCTTGCCGTCCTTCGAGAAGTTCTCGTTGACGAGGTCGACGAGAAGCAATCCCACTCGGCCGCGTTCGTAGGTGCTCGGCATGACCAACCTCCAACGCCATGGGCCCGCGGTTTCCACCATGCGCCCCGACCGACCGCTGAGCGCGCCGAACGGGCCGTGCCGGGCCCAGACCTGCGCTGTCACCTGCACGTTTACGTATGCGAATCGGAACTGAGGGAGGCGGTGCCCATGGTGAGTCAGCCCGTCACGCCGAGCGCGGCGCGCATGTCTCGGTTCCGGCCGAGGGAGCCCACCGTGCGCTCGACCGACCGTTCACTTCAGCGGATCACGACCCAGTTCATGAGGGAGAACCGCCACCGCGTCGCCCTTGCCCAGGTCGCGTGCGGCCATGGATTCCTCCTCGACGGAGCCGTTCCCATGTCCGGGTGCCCCTGCCCAGTACCGGTAAGGGCCCCCACGCGTCACAGCAATGGACTGTGGCTAGGTGGAGAGTGCGACGATCATGGCGATCACTCCCGCAAGGAAGATCGCGACGACACAGAAGATCAACACCAGCGGTGTGAATCCCCACGCCTTGCGAAGTTCCGGCCGCTCGGGGAGGGAGATCCCGTGGGTGGTGCTGCTTTCCGCCGGGGGTGTCTCCGTGGGCGGCACCTTGCGTTCGGCACTGCTGCTCGGGGCGGAACGGTTGCCTGCATGCGGCGTGCTCATGGCACACCTCCCAGAGGGACGCGGTCAGTGCATCTGCTGAGCCTCTGCCCTGGACCCGACCCGGGAAACGGAATCAGGTCATCCGAGGGCGTCGGCCACCACGCGCAGGTCCGCCACCAGCCCGGCGTACATCTCCTCGCGGTTCTCGCCGGCGCGCAGCACCGCGGAGGGGTGGACGGTGGCGAGGACGTGCGCCCCGTCGAGGGGCACGCCGGGCGTCAGGAGCCTTCCGCGCTGCCGGGTGACCCGGAACTCCGGGCCCATCAGGGCCTTGGCGGCGGTGGCGCCGAGGGCGACCACGATGCGCGGGGCGATCCGTTCCAGCTCGGCCTCCAGCCAGGGCTTGCAGGCCGCGACCTCGCGGAGCGTGGGCTGCTTGTGGATCCGCCGCTTGCCACCCTCCGGGACGGTGAACTTGAAGTGCTTGACGGCGTTGGTGACGTAGGCGTCGACCGAATCGATCCCGGCCTCTTCCAGCGCCCTGTGCAGCACCTGCCCGGCGGGGCCGACGAAGGGGAGCCCTTGCCGGTCCTCCTGGTCCCCGGGCTGCTCGCCCACCAGTACCAGCCGTGCGGACGGCTCCCCCTGCCCGAAGACGGTCCGGGTGGCATCCGCGTACAGCGGACACCCCTGGCAACCCGCGGCAGCGCGGCTCAGCGCCGCGAGGTCCGCATCCTCGGGGACATAGGGCGAGGCGTCGTATTCCGCCATGGGGCGTGCCTACCCCGCGGCCCTGAAACGAAGCCGGTGGCGGTGGCGGTGGCAACGGCCGCGACGGCCGCCGTGGCGGTCGGGGCGTCCGGGGCGGTCGGGGCGCCTCCGGAACGGCTGACGACCCGGATCCGCGCCTCCTACCAGTAGTGCTTGCGTCCGCCGACGCTGTGCCCCACCGCGCCCAGCACCCAGAGCACGAGGCCGATGATCACCAGGATGATCCCGATGGTCCACAGGATCGAGATCCCGGTGAGGAAGCCGATGATCAGCAGGATGATGCCGAGGATGAGCATGATGTCCTCCGCTGGTTGACCCGCGTGCGCTCAGCGGTCGCCGAGGGCTCGTTGGAGTTCCGCCTTGTTCATGTGCGAACGACCGTCGACGTTGCGGCGCTTGGCCTCGGCGTAGAGCTGGTCGCGTGTGGGCCCCTGGGAGCCCTTGCCGGAACGCTGTCCGCCGCGCCTGCCCGAGGACATGTCCTCGAGGGAGGAACGGCTGGCGGTCTTGGACTCGCCCGCCCGGGCACGTTCCTTGTTGACCGTACGGGCGGCGATCTCCTTGGCCCGCTTCTCGCTCTCGCCCCGGTCCTCGGCGCTCTCCTTGATGTGCTCGTACTGCCGCTCACGCTTACGGCTCGACCCTGCGGGCATGCGATTCACCCCATTTGCTGGTCTTGGTCCTAGGTGACGGCTACCCTGAATCGGCGGATCATCACACGTTTCACTCGGGCAGCCTGACGGCGAAAGATGTCACGGGCGGCGGCCAGGATCAGCCGAGACCGGCGCCGACGGCTTCGCGGCGTACGGTCTCCACCGTGTCGATCTGCTCCCGCGCGCGGTCCAGGAGGAGGCGCAGACGGTCCTCGTCCAGGTCCTTCTTCGGCGTGAGCGACAGGAGCGACTGCCACAGCAGGCTCTTCCCCTCGATGCCCAGGCGCAGCACCTCGAGTTCGATGACCGTGCTCAGGCCGGAGCGGCGGGTGACCCGGCCGTTGAGCTTGAGCAGGCGCGCCTTCTCGGCGAGCCATCCCGCGTAGACCTTGTGACGCCGGGCCGGTACGTCGAGCGCGGCCATCAGGTCGAGGAGGCTCTGCCGGTCCTCGGCGATCTCGTCGGCCACGCGCCGCAGTTCGTCGCCGTGCGGGGTGGCGCGTTGGTGGTCGGCGAGGTGACGCGAGATCAGCTGCCCGGTGGTGGATCCCGCCAGATGGTCGTTCATGTAGATCTCGAGAGCCTGCTGACTCATGGCAGTTCCTCCTCGTGACTCAGGGTGGCTCAGGACCGCGCGAGCCGGACCTCGACCTGCCCGTCGGCGGATATCCGGCACTCGAAACGGGGCTGCGGCGCGGTCGCCGGCCCCTGGACGTTCGCGCCGTCCGAGAGGCGGAACTGGCTGCCGTGCCAGGGGCATTCGAGGCAGCCCTCGATGACCTTGCCCTCGTGCAGGGGGCCGTCCATGTGGTTGCAGCGGTCGGCCAGGGCGTGGAACCGCCCGTCGTCCGCGCGGACCACGACCACGGCCGCCTCGTCGGCCATCCGCCGCACCGGCTCGCCGAACGGGAAGTCCTGCGGCACGCCGACGCGATGCCAGCCCGGCTCCACCAGCACCGGCACCGCCTCCGCGTGGTTCACCCCGGCGCCCTGCCGGTAGGCGAGGTGGCCGCCGAGCACCCCGCCCACCGTGGCCATGGTCATGCCGCCGAAGCCGAGGGCCCGGCCGAGGATCGGGCGGCCCTTGATCCGGGCGGCCAGTGAGCAGGCGTACGCGGTGACGGCGACGAAGTTGGCGGTCGCGTGGACCAGGCCCACGCGGGCCTGCCGGGGACGCTGCTCCGCCCAGTCCACCCATCCGGCGAGGGCCGCCGGCACCGCGGAGACCAGACCGAGCGCCACCAGACGGCGGGCGGCGCGACTCTCGCCGGGGAGCAGGTCGAGTATCCCGGCGGAGGTCCAGGCGCCGATCGGCACCTGGACGAGTACCGGATGCACGGGGTGACCGAGCCACAGGCCGCGCAGCGCGTCACGTCCCCGGCCCAGCGGCAGGGCACGCACGGCCCGGCGGACGCCCGCGGCGAGTCCGTCGAGCCACTCCTGCTGCTCAAGGGTGTCCATCGCTGCAGGAAGGGCGGCGTTCGGAGAACCTTGCTTTTCGCTCATAAGCCTCATAAGCCTCATGTGGAGCGGCTTTCCTCCTCGCTCCACGACAAACCCGGCATCGCCATGCGACAGCCGTGGCCTTCTACGCGCGCCAGTCCAGGCAGACGATCGAGGCGTCGTCCTCCAGGTGGCCGTGGCAGGCGACGGACACGGCGGACGTCATCGTCTGGACCACTTCGCGGGGGTGCTCGTCGGCGGAGTCGTGGAGCATGGCGGCCAGGTCCACGCCGCGGGCCCGGCGCTCCTGCATGCCGTCGGTGTAGAGCACGAGCCGGTCACCGGCGCGCACGTCGAGGTCCTGAACGCGGTAGGGAGCCGAGGACGGGACTCCGAAGGGGAGGTTGACGCCGAGGGGCAACTCCTCGACCGTTCCGTCGCGCAGGCGCAGGGGCCAGGGGTGCCCCGCGTTGACCAATTGACAACTGGTTCCGTCCAGCGCAACACGGACCAATTGCCCGGTGGCCAGCCCCTGACTGCCGTGCTCCAGGATCGCCTCGTGCATCTGGCGCGCCTGCTCCGCCAGATCGCAGCCGGCACGGCGGGCGCGGCGGGAGGCGTTCACCAGGACGGTGGCCAGCATGGCCGACCTGATGTCGTGGCCCATCGCGTCGGTGATCGACAGGTGGAGCGTGTCGTAGTCCAGGGTGAAGTCGTAGGTGTCACCGCCGATGGAGTCCGCGGGCACCAGCGCCCCGGCGACGGTGAACTCGTTCGCCGTGCAGCAGGAGGCCGTGGGCAGCAGTTGACGCTGGATCTCGGCCGCCAAGGTCATCGGCGTCGTGCGCTTGCCCCAGTGGTAGAGGTCGGTGAACCGGCGATCGGTGACCACGATGTACGCCAGCGCGTGCGCGGCGTAGCCGACCTGCCCAAGGACGTCGTCGGTGGCTTCGGGCAGGGTCAGCTCCAGCACCCCGATCGTGTCGCCCCGGTTGGTGACGGGCGCGATCACCCGCTCGCCCGATCCGTCGCCGGGCACCCGCGTGACCTGCTGGCTGCGCAGTACGTCGTGGTAGACGCTGCCGTGCAGCGGAACCTGATCGGCGCTCCTGTCCTGCTGTGAGTCCGCGTCCTCGCTGACCCGCACCATCTTCTGGCCGATGATGTCGGGGACCAGCAGCGACACCGAGCGGGCCCCGAACCGCTCCCGCAGGTTGCGCGCCACCACGTCCAGGGACTTCACCGGCGAGGCCGCCTCCGCCGCCATGAGTACGTCGTCGAGCCCGAGCTGGTCGTGCGACACGGCGACCTCCCTTGCTCCTCGCTCTTCTTCGCTCTTCTTCCCGCCCTGGCCGCTTCACTCACAGGACCACTTCCGACGGCGGCCGGCCCGGTCCTACGGGGCGGCGGGTGTGCGCAGTGCGAGGAAGGCGACGTCGTCGTCGTTGTCCTGGGGGCGGACCTGGCTCAGCAGCGAGTCGCTGAACGAGTCCAGGGGACGCCGGGCCAGGGATGCGGCGTGCTGGCGGAGCCGGTCGAGGCCGACGTCGATGGAGTGCCGGGTCGACTCGACCAGTCCGTCGGTGTACAGCACGAGGGTGGACTGCGGGGGCAGGGTGACGAGGGCGTCCTGGCGCGGCCGGTCGGTGCCCGTGCCGAGCAGGATGCCGTGTCCCTCGGTGAGGAAGCTGGTCTGCCCGTCGCGGGTCACCAGAAGCGGCGGCGGATGGCCCGCGTTGGTCCACTCCAGTCGCCACAGCCTGTCATCGGTGCTGGTGAGCCGCGCGAAGATCATGGTCGCCATGGGTACTTCGGCGGTGTGCATGACGGCCTGGTCGAGGCGCGTGACGACGGCGCTGGGTGACTCGGGATCCGACCAGGCGAAGGCGCGCAGCATGTTCCGGACCTGTGCCATGCCGCCGGCGGCGTCGAGGTCGTGCCCGACGACGTCGCCTATGGCCAGTGCGGTGGCACCGTCGATGAGCGGGAACGCGTCGTACCAGTCACCGCCGACCTGCGAGGCCTGCGGGGCCGGGACGTACCTGGCGGTCATCTCCAGGCCGGGGATCGTGGGCATCTGGGGCAGCAGGTGGCGCTGCATGGTCTCGGAGACCTTGCGCTGCCGCTGGTAGAGGCGGGCGTTGTCCAGCGCCAGGCCGGCCCGGCGGGTCACGTCCTCCAGCAGCGGCAGGTCACCGACGGTGAAGCCGTCCGGGCGTTCCGAGCGGCCCAGCGTGAGCGCTCCGAGCACGTCCCGCAGCCCACGGATCGGGGCGATGGCCGCGGAGTGCATGCCCGTCCGCTCGAAGAGCCGGTGCTGCTCGACCGCGATTCCGGAGTCCGGCGGGCCGTGGTAGGTCGAGGCGGTGGCGATGGTCGACGCGGCGCCGCGCAATGCGCGGGACAGCGGCATCGGGGATTCCTGCGGCACCGGCGGCATGGGCCCCTGCAGGTCGGCGCGCTCGATCAGGAGACCGTCCTTGTTCTGGACCACCAGGGCGCGCCGCACCTCGTCGTTCTCGGTGAGGAGGTCGACGACCGCCCAGTCCGCCAGCAGCGGCACGGTCAGGGCGGCCAGGCGGTGCAGCGCCTCGTTCACGTCGAGTGTCGAGGTGAGCTGGGTGGTGGTCTCCGCGAGGAGGGCGAGACGGTCGAGCTCCGTCAGCGGCGTCGAGAGCCCCGCCGCCCGCCCCTGGGAATGTGCTGCCTCCTGCCGCTGGTAGAGCATGACCAGGGCCCCCCGCCTTCCGGGCCCCAGGGCGTACGGCGTCAGGAACCAGGACAACCCGAGCAGGCTGCCGTCCCCGCGGGCGAACCACCCGACGTCGCGGTGCCGGGTGCGTTCCGTGAGCAAGGCGTCACGCATCTCGCAACGGGAGCGCGGCAGGGTGTGACCGTGGCTGTCGCGGTGGAGCAGGTCATGGGCGTCATGATCGAGGAGATCCGCGATGGACCGTTGCAGGAGGGTCGCTGCGGCGTCGTTGGCCGCGATGATCAGCCCCCCGCCGTCCACCACATAGGCGGGCGCCATCACGCCTCCCAGGAGGCCGTCGGCCGCGGCGAAGCGCAGTGCCCGCGATCCCTCCAGGAAGGGCGGTCCCGTTTCCGGTGCGACAGCGTCCATGCTCCCCTGTCCTCGGGTGCACCCCAGGTGTTTTCGCTTGCCCGCGCACCAGGATCCCATGCGGTCGGCTCACGCACGCGCCGACCGGGACGGATGACAGCGCCCCGGTAGCTCGTTCCGAGGTCCATGCTAATTCGTGCGCCACGGGGTAGCCGCGCCCTATGTGGCTTTTGTGTCCACCAGGGGTGTACCACCCCCAGGACGACACGCTCCTCCTCGAAGACGCGCTGAAACGGGAGCGTCTCGCCGACGATGCCGAGGTCCTCGACCTCGGAACGGGGACCGGCGCGCTCGCCCTGACCGCCGCCGAGCGCGGCGCCGCGCAGGTGACCGCCGTGGACGCTTCCCTGAGTGCGGTGTGCGCGACGCGGGTCAACGCGCGCCTCAACGGCCTGCGCGTCGAGGTGCTGCGCGGCGACCTCACCGCCCCCGTGACGGGCCGCCGCTTCGACCTGATCACGGCCAATCCCCCGTACGTCCCGTCCCCTCGAGCCGATCCTCCGGCCCGGGGGCGTGCCCGGGCGTGGGATGCGGGGTCCGACGGCCGCGCTCTGCTCGACCGCGTCTGCTCGGACGCGCCGCCGTTGCTCACCCCGGGAGGAGTCCTGCTCCTGGTCCACTCCGGTCTCTGCGGTGTCGAGCGCACCGTGGGCCGGCTACGTCGTGCCGGACTGCGGGCTGCGGTCACCGAGCGCCGGTACATCCCCTTCGGGCCTGTGCTGCGTGACCGGTCGGCGTGGCTGGAGGCGCGCGGACTGATAGCTCCGGGGGAAGAGAAGGAGGAGCTGGTGGTGATCCGTGCCGAACGCGAACGCTGAACCGGCGCCGACACGCGTGACGATCACCCGGGACGGACCGATCCTCATCGAGGGACCCGTCGAGGTCGTCCTGGACGACGGCCGCGTCGTGCGCTCCGACCGCTTCGTCGTGGCCGTCTGCGTCTGCCGCCGAAGCCGCAAGTACCCGTGGTGCGACACCAGCCATCGTCGGCGCACCCGGCCTGCCCCGGCTCCTGCGGAGTAGGTTTCCGGAACGGCCGTGGCCCGGCTCCCGGCGGAGGACCCCCGCGGGTGGTGCCCGATTACTCCGCGTCGTCGAGCCGGCTCCGCAAGCGCGCCAGGACCCGGGCCAGCAGGCGGGACACGTGCATCTGGCTGACCCCGAGAGCGGCGCCTATCTGGGCCTGCGTCAGCTCCTGCCCGAACCGCATCCGCAACAGGCGCCGGTCCCGGTCACTGAGCCCGGTGATGAGCGGCCGGAGGGCGACGAGGTCCACCACCCCGTCCAACGCGGGGTCCACGGCACCGAAGCAGTCCGCGTAGATCCCGTCCTCCTCGTCATCGGGGTTGAAGGCGATGTCCAGGGATCCCGCCGTGTAGCCGTTGGACGCGACGACGCCCTGCCGGACGTCCCGCTCGTCCACCCCCATGAGCGCCCCGAGTTCGGCGGCCGTGGGGTCCCGGCCGAGCGTCTGCGGCAGGGTGTCGACGGCCTTGGCCAGCCCGATCCGCAACTCCTGCAGACGGCGCGGCACATGGACGGCCCAGCTGGTGTCGCGGAAGTACCGCCTGATCTCGCCGAGGATGCAGGGTATGGCGAAGGTGGCGAACTCGACGCCGCGCGTCAGGTCGAAACGGTCGATGGCTTTGATCAGCCCGATCGTCCCGACTTGGACGATGTCCTCCATCTCCTCCCCGCGGCTGCTGAACCTCGAGGCGACGAAGCGCACCAGCGACACATTGAGCTCGATGAGCGTGTTCCTGACGTACTGGTACTCGGCGGTCCCCTCCTCGAGCACGCCCAGCCGGACGAAGAACGCCTTCGACAACTGCTGGGCGTCGCCCGGCGCCACCTTCGTCGCGTCTTCCAGCACCGGAAGATCGTCCTCGCGGGGGCGCTCGCGGTCAGCCCCGCCTCGCGGAGCGGTTCGGGCCGCCCGGACGAACGTCGTCATGTGCCCCGCCCTCCCTGAGTGCCCTGCCACGCGGACGCCTTTCGGCTACCCCGGGACGTCCGCCCCAAGCGGGACCTCAGCGGCGATTGTCGGCCACGATCCGCGCCTCGGAATCGGCGCTCGGGAGACCCACGGTGAGCAGCCCGCGAGCGCACAGTTCCCGTACGACGTGCAGGAGCACATCGCTCTGGTCCAAGCCATGCGCCCATGCCCCTTCCGGGGCGGGCAGAGCTTCGAGGGAGAGCACGTCCCGTGGTCGCGGGACGCACGGAGCCTGTCGGTCGGATTCTTCAGCGCACTACCGCGGTATCGGCACTGCGGCATCCGCCTTGATGGGACAACCGGGTGAACCCGGCCGGAACCCGTCAGTCCTCGGTGAACCGGGCTCGGGCCCACAGAGGCAGTACGAACCAGCACAGCACGCACCAGGCGAGGATCAGCGCCACCAGGTAGGGCACGAACGGGTCGTGGGTGGCCACCCGCAGGACCAGGAGCAAGGCGGAGGTCATGGTGGCGATCAGCTCGCCGCCTACGGCGTGGACATCGACTGCGGGCGCGCGGTCGACCTCGACATCAAGCCCGGCGTGACCGGCGACGAAGGTGCCGGAGACGCGTGGCCCGAGATCCACGAGAAGTTGCTGTCCTCAGAAATCCTTATCGTCGCCTCCCCCACCTGGCTGGGCAGGCCCTCGTCGGTCGCCCAGCGCGTGCTGGAGCGCATGGACGCCATGATGCCCGAGACGGACGACCGTGACCGTCCGGTCGCCTACAACCGGGTGGCTGGCGTGGTGGTCACCGGCAACGGGGACGGCGCACACCACGTCATCAGCGAGATCTCCGGGGCCCTGGCCGACCTGGGGTACACCATCCCGGGCCAGGCCTGGACGTACTGGCATCTCGGCCCTGGCGCCGGCCCCAACTACCTTGAGGACGAGCGCGGGCACGACTGGTCCCACAAGACGGGTCGCGCCATGGCCGCAAACCTCCACGGCGTGGCCCGGGCCCTGGCCGCCACGCCGCTCGACGCGCCGCCTGGGTGATCGCGGGCGTCACGGGACCATGAGGACCTTGATGGCGCCGTCGGCCTTCTTCTGGAACATGTCGTAGGCCTGGGGGGCTTGCTCCAGGGGGACGTGGTGCGTGGCGAAGCCGTCCACGCCGAGGGGGTCCTCGTCGGTCAGGAGCGGGAGGATCTCGTCGCTCCAGCGCCGGACGTTGGCCTGGCCCATGCGCAGCTGGATCTGCTTGTCGAACAGGGTCAGCATCGGCATCGGGTCGGTCATGCCGCCGTAGACGCCGCTCACCGAGATCGTGCCGCCGCGGCGGACCATCTCGATGGCCAGGTGCAGGGCCCCGAGGCGGTCGACGCCCGCGGTCTGCATGAGCTTGGCCGCCCAGGCGCGAGGGAGCAGGCCGGCGGACTGCTGGACCAGCTTGCCGAGGGTGCTGCCGTGGGCCTCGGTACCCACCGCGTCGATCACGGCGTCCGGGCCGCGGCCGTCGGTGGCGTCCCGGACGGCCTTCACGAGATCGTCCTGGTCCTCGTATTCGTCGAGGCTGAACACGTGGGCGCCGTCATGGCGCGCCCTGGTCAGCCGTTCGGGTACGTGGTCGACGCCGATGACCTTGCCCGCGCCCAGGTGGCGGGCGACGCGGCAGCACATGTCGCCGATCGGCCCCAGGCCCAGGACGGCCACGCTGCCGCCCTGGGGGACGTCGGCGTACTTCACCGCCTGCCAGGCCGTGGGCAGGACGTCGGACAGGTAGACGTACCGGTCGTCGGCCGGGCCGTCCGGGACTTTGATCGGGCCGAACTGCGCCTGCGGGACCCGCAGGTACTCCGCTTGGGCCCCGGGGACGCTGCCGTAGAGCTTGGTGTAGCCGAAGAGCTCCGCTCCGCTCCCGTACTCGGTGACCTGGGTCGTCTCGCACTGCGTCGGCAGTCCCTCGCGGCACATGTAGCAGGTGCCGCAGGCGATCTGGAACGGCACCACGACGCGGTCGCCCGGCGCGAGGTTGTCCACTTCGGAGCCGACTTCCTCGACGATGCCCATGGGTTCGTGCCCGAGGATGTCGCCGGGCGTCATGAACGGGGCGAGGACCTCGTACAGATGCAGGTCCGATCCGCACAGGCCGGTGGAGGTCATGCGCACCACCGCGTCGGTCGGCTCTTCGATCCGGGGGTCGGGCACGGTCTCGACCCGTACGTCGTGCTTGCCGTGCCACACGGTCGCCCGCATGATCGATCACTTCCTCGCGGTTGTCCTTCGCGGCAGGACCATCGGGTACCCGTGGGCACGCCGGTGAACCGCGGGGGCGTGCCGCATCCGGCCGATCCGCGCTCGGGAGGCGTTAGAGACCGTTCGGTCCGGGAACGCGTGACTGGGGCGCCGAGGCGGTTCACCGACGAGCGGGGAGGCGGACGACACGTAGGCCGCCGCCCTCGCGGCCGGGGCGACCGGTGCGGCCGCCGCGGTGCGCCGCCACCAGCAACGTCGAGCCCGACCGGAAGGTGTCTCCCGTGTCCATCAAGGTGTCCGACCACGTTCTGCAGCGGCTTCGCGAATGGGGCGTCGACCACGTCTTCGCCTATCCCGGTGACGGCATCAACGGACTGCTCGCCGCATGGGGCCGGGCGGACGACAAGCCGCGGTTCATCCAGGCCCGTCACGAGGAGATGGCCGCCTTCCAGGCGGTGGGGTACGCCAAGTTCTCCGGCCGGGTCGGCGTCTGCGCGGCCACGTCGGGCCCCGGCGCCATCCACCTCCTCAACGGTCTGTACGACGCGAAGCTCGACCACGTACCGGTGGTGGCGATCGTCGGGCAGACCAACCGCAGCGCGATGGGCGGCTCGTACCAGCAGGAGGTGGATCTGCTGAGCCTGTTCAAGGACGTCGCCTCGGAGTACGTGGAGATGGTGACCGTCCCCGAGCAACTGCCCAACGTCATCGACCGGGCGATGCGCGTGGCGGCCGCGAAGCGCACGGTCACGGCCGTGATCATCCCGGCCGACGTGCAGGAGCTCGACTACTCCCCGCCGCAGCACGCGTTCAAGATGGTGCCCTCCAGCCTGGGCATGCCCTCCTTCGCCCCGGTCCCCGACGAGGCCGACCTGGACAGGGCGGCCGAGGTGCTCAACGCGGGCGAGAAGGTGGCCGTCCTCATCGGCCAAGGAGCGCGCGGCGCACGGAGCGAGGTCGAGCAGCTGGCCGACACGCTCGGCGCCGGTGTCGCCAAGGCGCTGCTCGGCAAGGACGCGCTGTCGGACGAACTGCCGTACGTCACGGGGGCGATCGGTCTCCTGGGCACCCGGCCCAGCTACGAGCTGATGCAGGACTGCGACACCCTGCTGGTGATCGGCTCCAGCTTCCCGTACAGCCAGTTCCTGCCGGAGTTCGGCAAGGCCCGCGCGGTGCAGATCGACATCGACCCCTTCATGGTGGGCCTGCGCTACCCGTTCGAGGTGAACCTCGTCGGCGACGCCAGGACGACCCTGACGCGGCTGCTGCCGAAGCTGGAACGCAAGGAGCACGGTAGCTGGCGCAGGAAGATCGAGAAGGACACGGCCCGCTGGTGGGAGGTCATGGAGCGCCGTGCCGGCGTCGAGGCGGACCCGGTCAACCCCGAGCACGTCGTGCACGCCCTGGACGCGCTCCTGCCCGAGGACGTCATCCTGGCCGCCGACTCCGGTTCCGCGGCGAACTGGTACGCCCGGCACCTGCGGATGCGCGGCGGCATGCGCGGTTCCCTGTCCGGCACGCTCGCCACCATGGGGCCGGGTGTGCCGTACGTGATCGGCGCGAAGTTCGCCCACCCGGACCGTCCGGCGATCGCCCTGGTCGGTGACGGCGCGATGCAGATGAACGGGATGGCCGAACTCATCACCGCCGCCAAGTACTACCGCGAATGGTCCGATCCGAGGATGGTCGTGGCCGTCCTCAACAACGGCGACCTCAACCAGGTGACCTGGGAGATGCGCGCCATGTCCGGAGCGCCGCAGTTCCTGCCCTCCCAGTCCCTGCCGGACGTCGCCTACGCGGACTTCGCGCGCTCCATCGGTCTGGACGGCCTCCGCGTGGAGAAGCCGGGCGAGGTCGACGGCGCCTGGCAGCGGGCGCTGGCCGCGGACCGGCCCTTCGTCCTGGACTTCCGTACCGACCCCGCCGTCCCGCCGATCCCGCCGCACGCCACGCTGGACCAGATCGAGGCGGCGGCCGCGTCCGTCCTCAAGGGGGACTCCGACCGCGCCGCCATGGTCCGGCAGGGCTTCAAGGCGAAGGTGCAGGAGATGCTGCCCGGCCGGGGACGCCACGGCCACGGCGAGCGGTGAGCCGGCCCCGCCGCGGCCGTGCGCCGGCTCAGGTGCCGGGCGCGCGCTCGCCGAGCACCGGGAGCAGCTGCAACTTCTCGTGGGTCTCCGAGCCCGGGGTGGCGGTGTAGACGAGCAGGGACTGGGCCTGGTCGGCGTCGTACAGCACCTGGCAGTTCAGCTCGAGCAGCCCCAGCTCCGGGTGGAGCAGCCGCTTGACCTCGCCGCACCGCACGCCGATCTCGTGTGCCTGCCACAGGTCGCGGAACTCCGGGCTCTGCGCGAGCAAGGCCTCGACGATGGCCCCGGCCCGCGAGTCCGCGCCGAGCCGGGAGTAGACCGCGCGCAGGTCGGCGACGAAGCGTCGGCTCAGCCCGGGCCGGTCGTCCTCGTGGTAGGCATGCCTGGCGGCGGAATCGGTGAACCAGCGGTAGACGAAGCTGCGGGCCGGTCCGGTGAAGCGTGTCTCGTCCCCGAGCAGCGCGACCGACAGGCGCGTCTGCAGCAAGGTCTCCCCCAGCGCGGTGATCACCTGGGCCGGGGTGTCCGCGAGCCGGTCCAGGATGCGCATCATGCCCGGGCTGACGTGGTCGCCGCGCAGCGCCCGGCTGGGGGTGTTGTGCCCGGCCAGCCGGAACAGGTGGTCGCGTTCGTCCAGGGACAGCCGCAGCCCGCGGGCGATGGCCGCGAGCATCGGCTCGGACGGCTGCGGGCCGCGCTGCTGCTCCAGCCGGGCGTAGTAGTCCGTGGACATGCCGCACAGCACGGCGGCTTCCTCCCTGCGCAGGCCGCGGGTGCGGCGACGGGGCCCGCGTGGCAGGCCCACGTCCTCCGGCTGGAGCGCCTCCCGCCGGGTGTGCAGGAAGTCGGCCAGTTGTGCTCGGTCCATGGTGTTTCCTCGTCGCGACTGCCGCGGCCGGGTGCGCCCCGGCCGCTCGGTCCGAAGGGTACGCCCGGCCGCGGGCAGGCGGCCGGGCGTACGGGTGGACGAATGGGTGGGCGTACGGACCTGCGTACCGGCGGCTACAGGAGCGTGCCGCCGGAGGCCTCGACGCGCTGGCCGGTGATCCAGCCGGTGCCCGGTGCCAGCAGCGCGGCCACCACCGGCCCGATGTCCTCCGGCTCCCCGACGCGGCCGAGCGCCGCCCGCTCGGCCATCGCCGTGCGCAGCCCCTCGTCGTCACGGATCATCCCACCGCCGAAGTCGGTCGCGACGGGACCCGGCGCGACCGCGTTGACGCTGATGCGCCGCGGGCCCAGCTCCTTGGCCAGGTACCGGGTGTAGGTCTCGACGGCCGACTTGACCGCCGCGTACACCGACCAGCCCTCGCCCACGAACCGCGTCAGTCCGGTGGAGGTGTTGACGATCCGCCCGCCGTCCGCGAGCAGCGGGAGCAGCTCCTGGGTCAGGAAGAACACGCCCTTGAAGTGGACGTCGACCATCAGGTCGAAGTCATCCGCACCAGTGGCGCCCAGCGGGGACAGTGCCGCCGAGCCCGCGTTGTTGACCAGGAAGTCGAACGACTCGCGCCCCCACGTGGCGCGCAGGGTGTCGCCCAGCGTCCGCGCGAAGGCCGGGAAGTCCTCGAACGCGGTGGTGTCCAGCCGCAGTGCGGCCGCCCGGCGCCCCATGGCGGTCAGTGCCTCCACCACCTCCTCGGCTTCCTTCTCGTTGCTCCGGTAGGTGACGACGACGTCCGTACCCGCGGCGCCCAGCGCGAGGGCGGTGGCCCGGCCCAGTCCCCGGTTGGCGCCGGTGATCACCGCGATCGTGTTCACACGCATGTTCAGCTCTCCTGCATCCTCGGTCCGCGGTCGGGGCCCTGGCCGGGCCCCGAACCGCTCACCACCAGATTCGGCGGGGACGCCGCACGGATGAAGGCATCACCGATCCAGGGAGCGCCGATCCCCCTTTGGCGGGGGTCGCCCCGGGAGCGCGGGTCGTCAGGCGGGGTTCCGGCGGATCCACCACACGGACAAGGCGACCAGCGCGGCGCCCAGTGCCAGGCACAAGCCCGTGGCCGTCCATTGCAGCGGCCAGAAGTCCGACGCGGGGTGGTACTCCGCCCAGCGGCCGGTGATGCCGCGGGAGGCGAGGCACTGCTTCACGTTCCCGGCGGCGTAGCAGTCCCAGGCCTCGGGCACGCGCCGCCCGTCCTTGGACAGCGGGCCGTCCGCCAGCAGCCACGCGGTCCTGGCGGCCGGCGGTTCCGAGGTGTGCTGCGCGTACGCGGTCCTGACCGGCCAGATGCCGGGCCGGACCGCCTCCAGCAGGGCGAACAGCCCGGCGCCGGTGACGAGGGTCGCGCCCATGGCCAGGACGGTACGGCGCAGGACGAGGCCGAGGGTCGTCCCGAGGAGGTAGAGCAGGACGCCGAGGCCGACGACGACCGGCCCGACCCCGTAGAACGGGTACCACATGTGCCAGGTGAACAGGGGGCCCATGGCCTTGGCGACGGGGTGCCACCACCAGGTCATGGCGGCGGCGATGACGCCGCTGACGACCGCGGTCATGGCGAGCGGCACACCCAGCTTCGCCGCGAACCAGCGCATGCGGGTCACGGACTGGGTGGCCACCGTGCGGTACGTGCCCGATTCCAGCTCCTGCGCGAGCTGCGGCCCGCCGAGGAACACCCCGAACAGGAACGGCAGCAGCAGCATCGCCTGGAGCGGCCGCCGCATCGGGAACTGGTACCGCTGCCCGAACGCGTTGAGGCGGCCTAGGCACGAGTCGGAGTACTCGTGGCCGTGGCAGGCGTCGAGGTGCTGCGCCGCGACGGCCGCGGCGATGTGCTGGTGCTGTACGACGGCGTAGACGGCGACGGCTGCCGCGGCCGCCAGTCCGATCCAGAAGGCGGTGCGGTTCTGCCGCCAGATCAGCCAGGTCAGCCCGTGCAGTCGCGGTCTGCGGCGGACGACGGTGCGCGTGCCGACAGGCGTGCCGATGGGCGTGCCGGTGCGGGTGCCGGTGCTCATGCCGCCACCACCTCGCGGCCGGTGGTGACCTGCGCGCTCGGGGTGAGCAGCGCGGGCGCGTCGGGCGTCCTGAGGTACCCGAGGACGAGCTCCTCCAGGGTGGGGGCGCGGTGGTCGGCGTCGGGGGGCGGTGCGTCGGGGGTCCGCACCAGCGAGGTGAACCCTCCGTCGCTGCCGGTGGTCGCGATGACCTGGTGGCCGTCCAGGTCCTCCCGTCGGCGCCTGGTGAGCTGCCGGTGCTCGGCGAGCAGGAGTTCCACCTCGCCGGCCAGCCGGACGGTGCCGTTGTTGACGAGCACGAGGTAGTCGCAGGCGCTCTCCAGCTCGGAGACCAGGTGCGAGGACATCACGACGGTCGAACCGTGCCGCCGGGCCTCGGCCTGGAGGATGTCGGTCATCTGGTGCCGGACCAGGGGGTCCAGATCGGCCATCGGCTCGTCCAGGAGCATCAGTTGGGGGCGCTTGCCCAGGGCGAGGGCGAAGGCCACGCGGGTGGCCTGTCCGCCGGAGAGGGTGCCGACCCGGGCGTTCAGGGGGACCCCGCCGGCGTCGATGACGGACTCGGCGGTCTCCTGGTGCCAGGTGGGGTTCAGCTCCTGGCCCATGCGCAGGA
The DNA here is from genome assembly GCF_042733315.1 of Streptomyces sp. NPDC059718. Classification (NCBI taxonomy): domain Bacteria; kingdom Bacillati; phylum Actinomycetota; class Actinomycetes; order Kitasatosporales; family Streptomycetaceae; genus Streptomyces; species Streptomyces sp. NPDC059718. The sequence goes on along the minus strand of NZ_JBHWGA010000042.1, from coordinate 5,794 downwards.
CCTCGCTGACGCGGAACCGCGGGTAGAGGGCCTTCTGCTGGCTGAGGAACGCGGTGCTCCGGCGGGCCCGCGCGCTGCCGGGTCGGTGCCCGGACAGTGTGATCGTGCCGGTGGTCGGCGTGATCAGGTCGGCGGCCAGGGACAGCAGGGTCGTCTTGCCCGCGCCGTTGGGGCCGACGAGCGCGCAGACGCGGCCTGTGGGCAGGCGGAAGGAGGTGTCGCGCAGCGCCCACCCTCGGCGGTAGCGCCTGCCCAGCCCGATGGTCTCGATGGCGGGGACGTTGGGGGAATCGGTCATGACGTGGTGGCCCGTGTGGTCTTCCTGTGCGTCCTGGTCATTCACCGGTCGGAGAGGTGGCCGGGGCCGGGGCCGCGGCGTACCGGCGGCGCCAGAACAGGGTCAGCAGCGCGCCGCCCACGACGAGGAGGGCCAGGTGAGGCAGTCCGGGGACGGTCAGGGCGGCGCCCCACAACGTCAGATGGGCGAGCAGCCGACCGGCCAGTGGCACACCGCCCAGCAGGAGGAGCGCCGCACCGAGCAGGCCGGCGGCGAGCAGTGCGGGGCGCTGGGCCAGGGGGACGGTATCCGTACGGGAGGTTCGGTTCATGGAAACGAAGTTATGGCGCGGGCCGGGCGCCGGACTTCGGCAGAAAGTCTGCGTTCCACGAGTGACGAAAGTCGCGACCGGCGGTGGCACCCATACCTTCGTCTATTGCTTCGCGCGGCCCGGGCCCGGCGGCTCGCTCCCGGGCGGTTCGCCGGCGTCCGTGCGCCCCGAAGTGTCCCCGGCCGCTCCGGGGCGCACCCTGGAAATGCGGCCCCGCTCCCGCTTGCCGAATCCGCCCTCGGGGCGGGGCCGCCCGGCGTCCGTCCGCAGGCCTGGGCGCCCCGCCCCTCGTGCCCGGGTCAGGCCTCGACGCCGCGCAGGCTCCGGAGGTCGTCCGCCGCCTGCCGGCGCAGCACGGGCACGAGCGGCCGCACAGCCTCCGGGAGGGCGGCGAGCATGAGTGCGACCTCCTCGGCGGACCCCACCTCGTCGAGGAAGCCGATCATGAGGTGTCCGGCCACGGGCGGCGTGGTGGCGATCACCCGCTGCGAGAAGTCGGCCCAGTACTCGGGGGTGATGTGCTCCCGCAGTGCGGGGAAGAGGACGGGTTCTTCGTGGGCCAGGTGGCTGTGCACCGTGTCGCGTACGGCGACGGCCGCCTCGCGGAGCGCGGCCCGGGCTCCGTCGCCCTGCCCGTCGCCCTCCCCGTTGCTCAACTCGACGGCGGCGAGCCGGTCGAGGCCCTCGTCCAGGGCCTCGTGTTCAGCGCTCAGCTCCTTGAGCGCGTCCGCGGCCGCCGGTGCCGTCGCCACGATCCGCGGCCACAGGTCCTCGTCCTCGGTCTCGTGGTGGTGGCGGAGGTTCACCACGAGGAAGTCACGCAGCTGGGCCAGCGTGCCCAAGGGCGCGGAAGGCCGAACGGCCGCCTCCGCCAGCAGTGTCGTGGCGACACGGTGTACCTCGTGGGCGAGCCGGGTCTCGATGACGGCCATGGGCTCTTGGGAGGAATGGTTCATGGAGCGGAACATATTCATTAGAGGTTATTATTGTCAATATAGTCACTTACGGTGGAGGGGTACGATGCGTCGGTGACGAGCCGGAAGTACCACTCCCCCCTGCGCGCCCATTCGGCCGCGAGCACACGCGAAGCGATCCTGAACAGCGCCCAGGCGCTCTTCCTCGCCCGTGGGTACGCCGGAGTGACCATCGGGGAGATCGCGGAAGCGGGGAAGGTCGCCGTGCCCACGGTGTACAGCAGCGTGGGGAACAAGCCGAAGATCCTGACGGCCTTGCTGGAGCCGGCCCTCACCGACCCCGCCATCGCCGACGCCCTCGCCGCCGTCGGCACCAGCGACGACCCGCGCGCCGTCATCGAGCTGACCGCCGCGGGCACCCGGCTCACGCACGAACGCCACTGGGAGCTGGTGTACGGGCTCTTCTACCGGGATCCGCCCGGGGAACCAGCCGTCAAGGCGGTGCTGGACAAGGGGGCGGACGACTACGTCCAGGCCCTGAACCGGGTCGCGGACCGCCTCGTGGCGCTCGACGCGCTCCGCTCCGAGGTGGGTCGCGCCGAGGCGGTCGACGTGCTGTGGTTCCACCTCGGCCCGCACGCCTGGATCACGCTCGTCGGTGAACGGGGCTGGGCCTTCGACCGCGCCCAGACCTGGATCGCCCGTGCCGCCTGCCGGGAACTGCTCCAGCCTGCCTGAGGCGACTTCGGTCGTTCCGGCCGGGGCCGGTCGTCGGGCTGTGCGTCGGGGGCCGGGGTGCCGGCCTGGAAAGCGCGGCACCGCGCATGCCCCGTCGCCCGCGGTCATGGAATTCGTGACGTCCAGGCCCACCGTCAAGGGTCCTGAGGAATGGTTCACCGGGAACGTGTGGTTCGACGTGATCCTCGCGGGCGTGGAGCCCTCGCGGATGCGCGCGAACATGGTCCGCTTCTCCCCCGGCGCCCGCACGGCCTGGCACCGTCACGCCGTCGGCCAGACCCTGCACGTCGTCGAGGGCGTCGCCCTGGTCGGCACCCGCGACGGCACGCCCTTCGAGGTCCAGCCCGGTGAGATGGTCGCCTGCCCGCCCGATGAGGACCACTGGCACGGCGCGACGCCGGAGAGGTTCATGCAGCACCTCGCGATGTGGGAGGGCCCGGGGGACGACCGTCCCGAGACCACGTGGCTGGAGAAGGTCGCCGACGAGCAGTACCGCGGTCCCCGCACCCGGAGCCACTGACCGCACGCCACCGCTCGGGCGCGGTCCGGCTTCACAGACCGGCGTCGGCAAGGACGCGGTGCATCCGCTCGGGGTACAGCACGGGGTTGGCGGCGGCACAGTGGACGACCTCCGGATCCGGGTCGTGGATCAGTCGTTCAGGACACCGGCGCGGCGGGGACCGGTCGGGCGACCTGCGAGCAGGAGGGGATCCACTGGTACCAGGGCGACGAGTACGTCGCACTCATACGTGCTGGAGGACGCGGGCCGCGTGATCCGGCTGTCCGCGGATCCGGGCACCGTGGGGCGCGACGTCCTGCGGCAGGACCTGCATGACTAGTGACCTCGTTCCCGGCCGAGGAAGCACGACAGAAGTCGCCTGAAGTCGTGCGGGTGCTCGAGCGCCGGCACGTGCCCGCATCGGCCGAGCACGTGCAGACGGACATCGGCCAGGTGTTCGAGCAAGGGCAGGGCTGCCGTCCCGAGCGGGGTGACTCGGTCCTCGGCGCCGTGGACGAGCAGCACGGGCGCGCGGACCCCTGCCAGCGTTTGCGCCGAGAGGGTGAGCTCGTCGGCCCAACGCGCCCTAGGTGGAGGGAACAACGACGCGAATGCGGCCGCCCCCGCTCGCATCGCAGCTGCACGGGCAGCGACGGCCGACTCGGTCACGAGCGCTTGGTCGAGGACGAGGCGACTCAACATGTCTCGTGCCCCGAGCGGGCCGGCGGGGGCGGCCCAGACCGCGTCGAGCTCGGCGGACAGCGGCGCCCCGGGGGCGCCCATCGTCGAGACCGCCACGACACGGGTGACCTGCTGGGGACGCGCGGCCGCCAACGCCAGCGCCACGGCACCGCCCATGGAGTGGCCCACCACGGCGTAGTGCTCGACACCGAGAGCATCCATCAGGCCCGCGGCCTGCTCCGTCCACAGCCGGAGCCCACCCCTGGAGCCCGCCGGGATTGGTGTACGGCCGAACCCCGCCTGGTCAGGAGCCACCAGGCGCCAGGACGTGCCCAGCGCCTGTGCCGTCGTTGCCCAGGCGCCGGATCCGGTCGTACCGGGTCCGGAGCCGTGCAGCATCAGCACCGCGGGCCCGGTGCCGCTCTCCATGACGTGGACGGGGGAGCCGTCGACTGTGACGGTCCGAAGTGCCGTCACTGGGACAGGCCAGGTGTGCTCATGCCGATGCGGAGTTGATGGACTTCGAAAAGACTTCCATCATCGCCGTGCCGAACTGCGGCATGTCGGGCCATCCGCGGCAGGAGACGAGGTTGCCGTCCACGACGTCGGGAGCGTCGATCACCGTCGCGCCCGCGTTCTCCATGTCACCGGTGATGGGCGGGAAGCACGCCGTCTTCCGGCCCTTGAGCAGTCCGTACACAGCCGGCACCTGCGCGCCGTGGCAGATCAGCGCGATCGGGAGGTTGCGCGCGAAGAAGTGCTCGGTGATGCGCCTGACGTCGGCGTCGACCCGGATCCACTCGGGGGCACGTCCCCCAGGGATGATGAGGGCGTCATAGCGCTCGACGTCGACCTCGGCCCAGGGCACGTCGACCGGCAACTTTCGGCCGTTCTTCTCCACGTAGGCGTCGGAGTTGGGGTCGAACTCGTGGATGACCAGCTGAACGTCACGCATCGTCCGTGACGAGACGTCAACGCCCCAGCCGCCCTCCTGCACGCGATAGTAGGGATACATGGTGTCGAGCTCCTCGGCGGCGTCGCCGGTCAGGAGCAGCGCTCTGGGCACCTGCTTCTCCTCGCATCTGAGGCGGATGAGGTCGATCCGATCCGATCCGATCCGATCCGATTGTGTGAGCATTCCTCGGCCCGGTCCGCCCGTCAAGCTTTTACGCCATTCCATCCGAGCCCTTGGCCTCGTCGAACAACGCCCACTGCCCCCCTCCAGCTCCGCCATCTCCTCCAGCATTCGTCGCAGGCCGGCCACCTGCTGCAAGGATGCGCGTTCGGCGGATCTGCGCGCCGCTGCCGGCTCGAGGAGCAGGCGGAGCTCAAGCATGTCCTCGAATCGCTGACGGGTGATTTGGGGGGGAATGCGATAGCCGGCATGGGGCGCACGCACGACCAGGCCCTCGGCCTCCATGCGGTTCAGAGCGTCTCGGATCGGCGTCTGCGAGACCCCCAGCTCTCGCGCCAGGACGTCGATCGTGACGCGGGAGCCAGGCTCGATCCGTAGCGACATCAGCCAGCTGTCCGAGCAGCGTGTCGTACACCTCGTCGGCAAGCCGGCCACGAGATTTTCCCGGCGGCGTTCCGCCCGTCATGGCCCCACGGTCCCTCGCGATCGTCGCTTCGTCGTCCATGGTGACGTGAGGATCTTCCTAGCGTCTTCGCGAACCTGTTGACATCGGTCGCAACGCTGCTGCATGGTGACGACCATTCGGATCGTATAGGAAAGATGACGGATGCCAGCCATCCTTCACCCATCGCGGAACCGCCCGCCAGCGCCCTACTTCGACCACCTGAAGCTTCCCTGAGCATGCTCGACGTCCTGCTCGGTTCGCCACCGGGCCACACAAGGACCGAAGGACTTCTCGACTGACTGAAGACCCAGTACGGCGCGGCGTACTCGTGGAGCCGGTCTGCGGGGCGGCGCCCGCGACAGCCCGGCAATTCGTCCAAGGGGCACCGTCATCTTCCTCCGCTCCGATCGCGGACGCATCCGTTCTCCGCGTCGCGGAACGCGTTCTTTCATTTCATTCGGCCGGCTCATCACGACCTCGCGATCGGCCTCGGTGATCGCCCCTGCCGGCGCAACCGCCGTCGGCCTGGACCTGGTGTTCGAATGCCGCAGGGCGTCGACCCGACCGCATCACCGCTCCCTTGGGAGGATGGGTCACGTGCGGCACCTACCGATGTTTCGTCGATGATCATGAGAAGGTCGTGCATAAATCCGCGATAGTGGTGCGCGCTCCAGCGTCAGCGCGGCGGGGGGGGGGGGTGGGGCCCCCCCCCCCCCGCCCCGCGACCCCCACACGTCGCAGAACGGACGAATGCGGGCTGCCCGGACACTGACC
>NZ_JBHWGA010000041.1:0-83891 GCF_042733315.1 Streptomyces sp. NPDC059718 | reverse complement strand
CCGATCGGTGTCCGCGACCCGCGCCGTCCTTCGCGCCGCAATGCGCGGCGGCAAGCGGGGTAGGCGTACTTCTGCCACCAACGAGCGGAAGGGAGCTCTCCGATGGCCGACTCGTCGATGAAGGCCGTCGGCTGGGCGCGGTCGTTCCCCGTCTCCGGCGGGGTGCGGGCCGGCCGGCGGTGGACGCGGCAGCACCTCGCCACTCTGGACTGGACGAAGGACGCGCCGGGCACGGTCGACGACATCCTGCTGGCCGTGTCGGAGCTCGTCACGAACGCGCACGTCCACGCCCACAGCGACGCCGAGGTCGTCCTCACCTGGGACAGCCGCTGCCTGCACGTCAGCGTCCACGATGACGACGACACGGTGCCCGCCCCGCGCGACGCCGACGCGGACGCCACCGGCGGGCGCGGGCTCGCCATCGTGGACGGTCTCGCCGACCACTGGCACACGCACGCCCAGCACCACGGCAAGACGATAACGGCGTGCTTCACGCCGCCCGGCCGCGAGGACCCCGGTCCGGACGATTCGGCCGAGCGCTGACGCCTCTGCCGCCGCTGCCACTCAAGTGTTGGTCGGTGGGGCGACGATCGCGAGGACGCCCTTGGCTACGGTCGTCCGCGTTCCGTCGTGTTCCTGGTAGAGAACTCCGCTGTGGCAGTGGGCCTGTGAGTCGTCGTGTGTCGCCGGGCCGATGCAGTCGGGAATGCGCAAGAGCACCGTGGTGTGATCGTCGAGCCTGCGCAGCATGGTGGCGGAGTCGCTGCCGGCACTCACCCACTTTCCGCCGTCCAGCCGCCACAGGGACGACGGGTGGTGCAGGACCCGGGTGTCGTTGGCCGCGCGCTCGCTGTCGTCGCAGGTCCAGGACGTGATCGTGGCGTACAGGTGGCCGTCGAAGGCCCACCACAGGTCGTTGACCTCCACGCCTCCGGTCACGCCCGGCACGAACCCCGGTGGCAGTGCAGCGGTCATGTCGGTGGCGGTGGCCTTGCCCTGGCTGTTCAGGAGGGAGATGGGGAAGGGGGCCGGGCAGGCGCCGGGGTTGGTACGCGCCGCCACCGCGATGTGCTCCTGCCCGTGGGTGCGAGCGGCTGCGGCGGGCATGTAGGCGTTTGATTCGAAGAGCGGGAAGGACACCTCTCCCCCACCGTCGGCGTCGACGAGCCGGAGATTCATGGCAGTGCCACCGCTACTCGTGATGGCGTACTGGGCCGTGAGCACCCGGGTGGGCGTGCCCGCGAGGAGCCCGGGCAGCCATGTGCTGCCGTTGCCGGTGAACGGGGACGGCTCCGTGCGCGCGGAATGCGCGCCGTCCATGGCGAAGCGGAGCATGCCCGCGCCTTCTTCACCGGCCGAGCCCATGAGTGCGAGTACGTCCCCCTCCCCGACAGGGGCGAGGTCGTAGCAGTGGGCGCAGGACAGGCGCCGTACCTGCCCGGTGGCCGCATTGACGGCGATCAGACGCGTGTCCTCGGGACGGTCCAGGAAGGCGTCGTCGGAGAGGAACACCACGTAACGGCCGTCGTATGTCCACGCCACCTTGTTGTGCTGCGGGTCGGCCAGGTCGAAGACCCGGCTCACCTCGGCCGCCGGCCGTCCACCGCGCATCAGCACGAAACGCGTCGGGGTGATGTATGCGTACGCCGGTCCCCGCAGCGTCGGCCCCTGGGCGTTGCGGCCCTCGGCCCCGTCCCCGCTGTCGGCGGCGAACCGCGGAACCAGGACGGCCACGATCACCGTGCAGATCACCACGATGGCGACCAGAGCCGCCAACCGGCCGATCGTCACCCCCTGGGGGCGCTGGCCACTCATCGCGAGGTGTCACTCCCCGACGTGGTGACGGCGTGCCAGCCGTCGGGTCCCTCCCGGTACGCCGACCGGTAGCGGTCGGACGGGCCTCCGGCGGCGGACGAGCGCGCGGGAGCCGTCAGGGTGAAAGGCTTGCCGTGGCGGTCGACGCGCTGGGTGAAGTCGCCGTGGGAGGTGGCGACGACGAGTTCGAGGGAGAAGGAGCAGTGGTGGCGCCGGCTGCTGACGCCGACGCTGAACGTCACCTGCTCACCCGGGCGCAGGCGGAGGGTCTTCTCGTCGAAGTAGTTGCGTCCCGTGGGGACGAGCCCGCCCTCGGTCCGGGCCCGCAGTTCGGGAATGGGGTCGGCGTCGTCGAGGTCGAAACCCAGGGCCACGGTGTTTCCCTCTCCTTGCGAGTACCCCTTGAAGTACGTCCCGTCGAGCGGTGCCGTGCACTTCTTCCGCACGTTGACGTCGCTGATCGTCACTTCGTCCGCGTCATTGCCCCGCAAGGTGAAGGTGATGGTGCCCGAACCGACCACCGTCGCCTGGTGGCCGGACCGCCAGGCATCGAAGGCGGCGGAATCGGGCGCGACGTCCGCGTTGAATTGCCGGAGTTCGGCAGGGCTCATGCTCAGTGGGCCGGGCAGCACGAAGTCTTTGCCGGCCAGGTCACTGACCGGGCCGGTGACTCCGCCGACGACCACCGGCGGCGAGGCTGAGGACGCGGGTGTGGTTCGGTCGTTCGACGAACCGCCGGTGTGAACCGCCATGACGACGCCGACGGTGGCGGCCACCGCGGCGACCAGGATCACCACGGCGGTCCTGGCACTGACCGTCCGGGGCCGGGCGTCTCCTCGGTCCGCGGCCGGGTACCCGCCGACGATGACGGTCTGGGCGGAACCCACCGCGACCGCGTGGCTCCGGGCCTCGACATGGGTGGTCGCCGGGCTCGCAGAGAACGGAGTCGGTGTGGGCCCGCGATCAGGCTCCGCTGCGGCCGGTTCGGTCAGCCCTGGGTCCGAACCGGCGGCTGAGGGGGGACCAGGCTCACGCTCCCATTGATGACACCCGCGGCAACGGACCCTTGTTCGGCATGTACGTCCACGTCGCCTTGGACGTGGAGACCGCCGTCCCAGGTCGAGCCGGCGACCGCTTGGCCCGGGCCCGCCGACAGCAGCTCACGCAGCACCCGGGCCGCCTGCTCCTGCTCTGGGCCCCGCAATTGCTGCAGCAGGGTACGGACCCGGTCCCGCCATTCCGTCTCATGACGTGACAGCGCCGCGCCGTCCTCAGGCCCGGCCCCCAAGGCATCGGCGGTGGCGTCGAGTTCTGCGAGCGCGCCTTCCTCCCTCTGCGCGTCGCCGCGTCCGAACCAGCGTCCGAGACCAGCCCGCAGGGTCGACCACGCGTCGCTGCCGGCGGCCTGTGCCACGGCTGTGCCGGCCGTCGCGGCCAGCGTCAGGAGTTCCTCGGACAGCACGGCATCCCCCATTTGTCTCTTGCCGGCTTCGTACGGGAAAACCGTAGCCGCCCCGGCCGCCCCGCACAGCGGAACACGCGTTACCGGGTGGCAGCCGCTCGGGTCAGGGGTGGAACGGGTCCGAGGAGTGCGTGAGCGGAGCGTTGTGCACGGACGCCGAGTTGTACGTCCAGCGGTCGGCGTGGGCCTGCTCGCGGCGGGCCTGCTCGATCAGCAGGCCGTCCACGTTCTCCGTGCGGCGGTTGCTGCGGCGCAGGAGTTTGACGACCAGGTACGTCACGAAGGACGCGAGCAGGAACAGGAGAATCCCGAGTTCGACCACAGCAGCTCTCCCCCGTGTGTCGACAGCCACGTGACCTGCATCGTATCCGCGGAACGGTGGCTTGTCCCTCCCGCTTGAGCCTCATTTGAGCGTGCGGGAAACCCGGTTGGCGCCGGAAGGCCGCACGCACGCTCCACGCGGAGGTGGTCGGGGGCACCGCGGACGGGTCGTGCCTGCGGGGGCTGGGCGGGCACTGGGCCCGCCCGTCAGGCGGTCGCCTCGTCCAGCAGTTCCAGGACGTGCCGGTAGGGGCGGCCGGTGGCGCGGGTCATGCCCATTTCGCAGGTGCGGTTGCAGGAGGCGTACGCGTCGTACGTCCCGGCGGTGATCTCCGCCGCCTGGGCGGCCGTCGCGGACTCCGTGACCTCCGGGTGGAGCAGTCCGCGGTCCCCGGCGAAGGCGCAGCAGCCCCAGTTGTCGGGGACGGTGACCTTGTCGCTGACCGCGGCCGCGACCTGGCGCAGGGCGGCGTCGATGCCCAGGTGGACGGTGGAGCAGGTGGGGTGCAGGGCCAGGGTGCCCATGCGGCGCGGGGCGGGCAGGGCGGGGAGCAGGTGCTCTGCGGTGAAGGCGACGCTGTCGACGAAGCGCAGGGCCGAGAACCGGGCGCGCTCGGACTCCGGGAGGGTGTCGGCCAGTTGCTCGAGACCGTGGGTGCAGGAGGAGGCGTCGCACACGACCGGCAGCCGCCCGCCGTCGCTGGCCTCCCACAGTGCCTCCAGGGTCCGGCCGGCCATGGTGCGGTGCCCGTCGGTGTAGCCCTTGGACTGCCATGGTGTGCCGCAGCACAGGCCGGTCAGGCCGTCCGGCACCGTGACCTGGACGCCGACGCGTTCGCACAGCCGCAAGAAGGCGGCGGCCGCGCCGCCGGAGTCCCCTTCGGGGGAGAAGACGCTGCCGATGCAGGCGGCGAAGAACACCGCCCGCGCCCCTTCGGGGTGCCTGGGGGCCGGGCGGGCCGGGCCGCCGCGCGGGATGTCGCCGGACCAGGTGGGCACCAGCTCCGTCGCCCCGAGCTTGCGGACCGCGCCGGTGGCGGTGCGGGTGACCGGGGTGGGCAGGACGTGGGCGGTGTTGAGGGCGGCGCGCACTGCGGTGACGGCGCTCCCCCAGTGCCGGGCGGTGGTGTTGCCGAGGCGCTGGGCGGTGGGGCTGTGGCGCTGCGCGCGCAGGCGCTTCATGACGGCGCCGGTGTCGATCGTGACGGGGCAGGCGGTGACGCACAGGCTGTCGGCCGCGCAGCTGTCGACGGCCGCGTAGGCGTAGTCCGCCTCCAGGGCGCGGCGGCGTTCCTCGTCGCCGGCGGCGGTGGCCAGGGCGATCTCGCGCTGCAGGGCGATGCGTTGCCGGGGTGTGGTGGTGACGTCGGCGGTCGGGCAGACCGGCTCGCAGTAGCCGCACTCCACGCATGCGTCGACGGCCGGGTCGACCGCGGGCACGCTCTTCAGGTCGCGCAGGTGCGCGGCGGGGTCGTCGGTCAGCAGGACGCCGGGGCTGAGGACGTCGTGGGGGTCGCAGAACCGCTTCAGCTCGCGCATGACCTGGTACAGCTCGTCGCCGTACTGACGGTGGACGAAGGGGGCCATGGCGCGGCCGGTGCCGTGCTCGGCCTTGAGGGTGCCGCCGGCGTCGAGGACGAGGTCGACCATCGCGTCGGTGAAGCGGGCGTAGCGCTCGGTCTCGGCGCGGGTGTCGAAGTCCTGGGTGAGCATGAAGTGCAGGTTGCCGTCGCGGGCGTGGCCGAAGATGACCGCGTCCTGGTAGCCGTACCGGTCGAACAGGCCGATCAGGCCCTCGCAGGTGCCGGTCAGCCGTTCCATGGGCACCGCGATGTCCTCCAGGAGCGCGGTCGTCCCAGCCGGCCGTGCCCCGGCGACGGCCGTGTACAGGCCCTTGCGCAGGTGCCAGAGCCGGCCGCGCACGGCCGCGTCGCGGGTGAGAGCGGACCCGGTGACCGCGGGCAGCCGGTCCAGGACGGGCTGGGCGGCGGCCACGGTCGCGTCGAGCGCTTCGGCGCTGTCCTCGGCGAACTCCACCAGCAGGGCGGCGTGCCGTTCCACCCGTAGCCCGCGCAGTTCCTCGACGGGGTCGGCGGCCTGCTGCGCGACGCGCAGGGATGCGGCGTCGAGGAGTTCGGCGGTGCGGGCGCCGACGGCCAGCAGCGCGGGCAGGGCGTCGGTCGCCTCGGCGAGGCCCGGCAGGATCAGCAGGCCGGTGGCGGTGTGCGGGAGCAGGGGGACGGTGCGGAAGACGGCCTCGCCGACGAAGCCGAGGGTGCCCTCGCTGCCGATCATCAGGTGGGCGAGGATGTCGGCGGGGTCGGTGTGGTCGAGGAACGAGTTGAGCCCGTACCCCATGGTGTTCTTCATCGCGAACAGCCGCTCGATGGTGGCGCGGGAGGCGGCCGAGCCGCGGACCCGGTCGCGCAGCCGCAGCAGCCCGGCGTGGAGGCCGGGCTCGTGGGCGCGCAGTGCGGCGTCCGCGTCGGGGGCGGCGGTGTCGACGACGGTGCCGGACGGCAGCACGAACTGCAGCGACTCCATGGTGCGGTAGGCGTTGTCCTGGGTGCCGCAGTTCATGCCGCTGGAGTTGTTGGCGACGAGCCCGCCGATGGTGCAGGCGCTCTCGCTGGCCGGGTCGGGGCCGAGGCGGCGGCCGTGCCGGGCGAGCCGCGCGTTGGCCTGGCGGACGGTGAGTCCCGGCTGCAGCCGGATGCGCAGGCCCTCGTCGAGGACCTCCGCGGAGCGCCAGTGCGTGCGGACGTCCACCAGGACGCCGTCGCCGCCGGCCTGCCCCGCCAGGCTCGTGCCGCCGGAGCGCAGTGTGAGCGGTATCCCGGCCCTGCGCGCCCCGGCCATGAGCGCGCCGACCTCGGCGGTGGAGGCGGCGCGCACCACGGCCTGCGGTGTGAAGAGGTACGGCGAGGCGTCGTGGGCGGCCGCGACCCTGCGGGGCACGTCGGTGGAGACCCGGGAGGGGTCGGCCACGCACGCCGTCAGCCACGCGGCCGGGCCGGGGTCGGCGGTGCGGGACGTGGTGGCGGGGGTGGCGGCGGAGGTGCTCATGGTTCCTCGGGTACGACGGTACGACGCGGCGGCGGCGGACGGTCAGTGGGCGGGGTCGGTGATCCGCAGCAGGCGGGGCGGCTGTGCTGCGGGTTCGGGCAGGCGCAACGGGGCCAGGCCGGGGGTGATGCTGCCCAGCACCGTGGCGCGGCGGGCGCCGGTGCCCGAGGTGAGGGTGCCGGGCAGGCCGTGGACGGTGAGGAAGCCGAGCACGGCGAAGGCGAGGGCCTCCTTCGCGTCGGAGGGCAGGCCCAGGTCGTCGCTGGGGCGCAGCGTCACGCCGGGCAGTTCCTCGCCGATCATGCGCATCAGCACCGGGTTGCGGGCGCCTCCGCCGGAGACGACGAGGCTGGTGACCCCGTGCGCCCGGCAGGCGTCGGCGACGGTGACGGCGGTGAGCCTGGTCAGGGTGGCGAGGACGTCGTCGGTGCCGGGCGCGGGCACGGCGGCCAGGGCCCGCTGCAGGTACGGCAGGTGGAAGAGTTCCTTGCCGGTGCTCTTCGGCGCGGGCCTGCGGTAGTAGGGGTCGTCGAGGAGGACCTTGAGCAGGTCGGGGTCGGTGCGTCCGGCCGCGGCGCGGCGGCCGTCCTCGTCGTAGGCGGCGGCGCCGCCGGTGAAGTGGCGTACGGCCGCGTCCAGCAGCGCGTTGGCGGGGCCGGTGTCGAAGGCCAGGGGCTCGGCGCCGGGGGCGACGACGGTGATGTTGGCGATGCCGCCGAGGTTGAGCGCGGCGGGCACTCCGGGCAGCCCGCGCAGCAGCAGGGTGTCGGTCATCCCGACCAGCGGGGCGCCCTGGCCGCCGGCGGCGACGTCCCTGCTGCGCAGGTCGGACACCACCGGCAGCCCGGTGGCCTCGGCGATCCAGGCCGGCTGGCCCAGTTGCAGGGTGCCGCGGACGGTGCCGTCCTCGACCCAGTGGTGCATCGTCTGGCCGTGGGACACGACGAGGTCGGCGGCACCCGCGCACAGCTCGTCGAGCGCGCGTGCCGCGGTGTCGGCGAAGGCCTGGCCGATGCCGGTGTCCAGCGCGCACACGGCCTGGGTGGTCGTCGTCGCGGGCGGCAGGGTCGCGCTGATCAAGTCCCGCAGGCCGTCGGCATAGGGCACGGACAGATGACCGAGCGGCCGCATGAGCAGGGTCGCGCCGTCCAGGGTGAGGTCGGCGGCGGCCGCCTCGATGGCGTCGTACGAGGTGCCCGACATCAGGCCGATCACGCGCATGGCTTCTCCCAACTGTGGTGTCCGGGGCGGTCGTGCGGTGCCCGGGGTGGGGGCCGCCCGTCGGCGGCCCCCACCCCGGGGGCCTCACTCGAGGCCGGCGCCCGCCGCGACACGACCGGAGCCGGAGCCCGACCCCGGGCCGCCGTCGGTCAGCTCGACCTCACGCACCTCGCGGACCTCGGGGGCCTTGTGGAACAGGCTCATCACACCGCCGATGACCAGGGTGATCAGCACGCCGATCGGCACCAGCCACTGGGCGGCGATGGCGGTCGGCACCGTCGCGCCCGCCACGGTGACGTCGATCTTCACCGAGCGCACGATGTAGGTCATCACGCCGACCGTGACCAGGAACGCGACGACCGCGTCGACCTCGTTGGCGCGCTTGACGATCCGGCCGAGCAGGAAGGCGCCGAGCAGCGCGCCGTAGGTGTAGCCCGCGATGGTCAGGCCGGTCAGGTAGACGTTGCCGGTGCTGGTGCTGAAGGCGCAGGCGAAGACGGCCATGAGCACGGCCCACACCAGCGTCATCACCCGGGCGAGCTTGAGCAGCGACTCCTCCGACGGGGTGCTGCGGAAGAAGCTGTGGATGATGTCGGCGACCGTCGAGTTGGACATGGAGTTCAGCGCCGAGGACAGCGAGCCCATCGCGGCGCCGAGGATGCCGGCCACGAGCAGGCCGGAGACCACCACGGGCAGCCCGTGCAGGATGAAGTTCGGGTAGAGGTTGTCGGAGCTGTGCAGTCCCAGCTCGGAGAAGCTCTTGCCCTTGTTGTACGACCACAGCAGCGCGCCGACGAGGGAGAAGGCGGCGAACTGGAGGAGGACGAAGACACCGGAGGCGATCATGGCCTTCTGGCCGTCGCGCAGCGAGCGGGTGGCCAGGACGCGCTGGACGATCAGCTGGTCGGAACCGTGGCTGGCCATCGCGAAGATGGCGCCGCCGATGATCGCGGTGGGCAGGGCGAACGGGCTGGTGAGCACGTGCGCCAGGTCGAAGTTGGTGTCGAACAGCTTGAAGTGGCCCGAGTGCAGGGCGTCGGAGAAGCCGCTGCCGCCGACGTGGCCGGAGAGCACGGCGATGGCGAGGATGGCGCCGCCCAGGTACAGGCCCATCTGGATGGCGTCGGTCCAGATGACCGCCTTGATGCCGCCGAGGTAGGTGTAGACGACGGTGATCACCGTGAGGACGATGATGATCAGGCGGTAACCGGCGTGCACGCCGAACTCGTCGAGCAGCAGCTTGATCGGGATCGCGGAGGCGAACAGGCGGACGCCCTCGGCGAGGAGGCGGGTGAACACGAAGGTCACCGAGGCGAGTCCTTGCAGCTTCAACCCGAATCTGCTGCCCAGGTACTGGTAGGCGCTGACGAACCCGCCGCGCTTGTACAGGGGGATCAGCACGGTGGCGACGACCACGCGGCCGATGACGTAGCCGAGGGCGAGTTCGACGTTGCCGAAGCCCTGCCCGCTGTAGGCGCCGCCGGGCACGCTGATGACGGTCAGCACGCTGGTCTCGGTGGCCACCACGGAGAAGGAGACCGTCCACCAGGGCATGTGCCCTTCG
Organism: Streptomyces sp. NPDC059718; assembly: GCF_042733315.1. Taxonomy (NCBI): domain Bacteria; kingdom Bacillati; phylum Actinomycetota; class Actinomycetes; order Kitasatosporales; family Streptomycetaceae; genus Streptomyces; species Streptomyces sp. NPDC059718. The sequence continues at coordinate 74,442 of NZ_JBHWGA010000041.1, read as the reverse complement.
CCGACGAAGTAGTCCTTCGCCGTTTTCTGCCGTCCGGCCAGTCGCAGTCCGATCCAGGCGATGGCGATCAGATAGACGACGATCACGACGAGGTCGAGTTGGCGCACGCTCGCTCCTAAGCAGCGGCCGGCGGGATCACCGGCGTGGTGGGGACAGTGGGTGACGTCGTCCGGCGGACTCGGACGACGTGGGGTTCGTGCGGCACGGTGGCGTCCCGTGCCAGCAGGCGCGCGCCGTCCAGCGGGTCCCCGAGCGGGGGCCGCGGACTCAGCGGTGGCGCGGAGCCCTCGAGCATCGCGCGCAGCGGTGCCATGAGCGGTTCGCCGAGGCCGGTCAGCCCGCCGGTGACGGTGACGGGCAGGACCTCCCCGGTGATCCGGGCGGCGGCCGCGAGCACGGCCTCGCCCAGTGCGGTGGCGGCGTCCCGGACGATCACCCCGGCGACGGGGTCACCCGATGCGGCGGCGTGGGACACGTCCGGGGCGAAGGAGGCCGCGGTCCGGGCGGGGTTGCCGCCGGCCGCGAGGGCCGCGGGCAGCGCGTCGGGGTCGCCGAAGCGCCGGGTGGCGGCGGCCAGCAGCGTGGTGTCCGGGCCGCGTCCGTCGTGGGCGCGGAGTGCGGCCCGCAGTCCGGTCACCCCGATCCACGCGCCGCTGCCCTCGTCGCCGAGCCAGGGCCCCCAGCCGTCGACGCGGGCGTACGAGCCGTCCTCGCCGATGCCGATGGCGACGGAGCCGGTGCCGATGGCCAGCACCACGCCCGTACGGCCGCCGAGGGCGCCCGCGTGGGCGGTGACGGCGTCGCTGGTGACGGCGACCTCGTCCGCGGGCAGGTCCTGGAGGAGCAGTTCGGCCAGGGTGCGGGCGGCCTCCGGGGCCGCGGCCGCTCCGGCGGCGCCGACGCAGACGGCGGCGAGCCGGCCCGGGGCGTACCCCTCGATCAGCGGCAGGACGGCGGCGCGTACGGCGGCGCGCGCCGCTTCGACGCCGCCCTCGGCAGCGAGTCCCGGGGCTCCCGGAACCTCGTGGACGGGTCCGACGGTGCCGTCCGTGCCGGTGAGCACGGCACGGCAGCCCGTCTTCCCCAGGTCCACAGCCACTGCTGCTGTCATGCGGCACGCCCTTGTGTCGTACGGGATCCGGCACGTCGGGTGGTCACGGTGGGCGGTGACCGGCGCGGATCGCGGTGCAGCGAGTATCGGAAGGCAGACGTCCGTATGTCAATAAGTAACTTCACGAAATGCATCACGTAAATTTTTGACGCAATCGACGGGGCGTGGTTACGCTGACGCCACCCACTCAGGAGGGAACCCATCCATGGCCTCCCAGGACCCGACCCGCACCTCCGCGCAGCCGGCCCAGGAGTCCGCCACCGGCGGCGACACCCTGGCGCGCATCCGCGCGGCCCTGCCCGGCCTGGCGCCCTCCGAGCGACGGGTGGCCGAGGCCGTCCTGGCCGATCCGGCACAGGCGGCGGAGCTGTCCATCAGCGCCCTCGCCGAACGGGCCACCACCTCGGTCGCCACGGTCATGCGGTTCTGCCGGACGATGAAACTGGGCAACTACCCGCAGCTGCGGCTGGCGCTGGCCGCGGCCGCAGCCCGCGAGCACGCGCTCGGCGGCGAGCGGCCGACCCCGGGCACCGACATCAGCGCCACCGACACCCTCGAACAGATCGTCCACAAGATCGTCTACAACGAGGTCCGCGCCCTGGAGGACTCCGGGGCCGGACTGGACATCGAGGCGCTCGGCCGCGCCGTCGACGCCGTCGCGGGCGCCCGGCGCGTGGACATCTTCGGCGTCGGCGCCAGCGCCTTCGTCGGCCAGGACCTGCACCAGAAGCTGCACCGCATCGGCCACATGGCGTTCATCTGGACCGACCGACACGCGGCCCTGACCGCCGCCGCCCTGCTCGGCCCCGGCGACGTGGCCCTGGCCATCTCCCACTCCGGGGAGACCGAGGACACCGTCGAGCCGCTCCAGGCGGCCGCCGAACGCGGCGCCACCACCATCGCCCTCACCAACGTCCCGGGCTCCACCCTCGCCGACGGCGCCGACCTGGTGCTCGCCACCTGCGCCCGCGAGACCCCCTTCCGGTCCGGAGCGACCGTCAGCCGGATCGCCCAACTCGCTGTGATCGACTGCCTGTTCGTCGGCGTCGCCCAGCGCTCCTACGACGCCACGACCGCGGCGCTGCAGAAGACCTACGGGGCCGTGCAACGCCGCAGGCGCCCGCAGCCCCAGCGCCGCACCCCGGCGGACGACTGACCGCCGGCCCCGCACCACACCCCAGCACCACCAGCACCACCGAAAGGACGACCGCGCCGTGGACCTCAGCACACTCGGCACCGAGACCCGCAACGAGCGGACCGCCGAACTGGACCGGATGCCGGTCTCCGAACTCCTGTCCGTGATGAACGCCGAGGACCAGACCGTCGCCCTCGCCGTCCGCGAGGCGCTCTCCGAGATCGGCACCGCCGTCGAGGCCATCACCGAGTCCCTGCGCCGCGGCGGCCGCCTGATCTACCTCGGCGCCGGCACCAGCGGCCGCATCGGCCTGCTCGACGCCGTCGAGTGCCCGCCGACCTTCGGCACCGCGCCCGAGCAGGTCGTGGGCCTCCTCTCCGGCGGCCCCGGCGCGTTCATCGTCGCCGTCGAGGGTGCCGAGGACGAGCCCGCCAGGGCGATCGCCGACCTGGACGAGATCGGCGTCGGCGACCGGGACACCGTCGTCGGCCTCGCCGCGAGCGGCCGCACCCCGTACGTCATCGGCGGCCTCAAGCACGCCGCGACGCGGGGCGCCGTCACCGTCTCCGTGGCCTGCAACCGCGACGCCCTCGTCAGCCGCTACGCCGACGTCCCGATCGAGGTGCCCACCGGCCCGGAGATCCTCACCGGCTCCACCCGGCTCAAGGGCGGCACCGCGGAGAAGATGGTCTGCAACATGCTCTCGACCGCCGCGATGGTCCGCCTCGGCAAGGTCTACGGGAACCTCATGGTCGACGTGCGCGCCACCAACAACAAGCTCGTCGACCGCGCCCGGCGCATGGTCGTGCAGGCCACCGGCGCCGACCCCGACATCGCCGCCGAGGCCCTGAGCGCCGCGGGCGGCCACGCCAAGACGGCCATCGTGATGCTGCTGACCGGTGCCTCCGCCGAGGAGGCCGCCCGGCGCATCGAGCAGGCCCACGGCGACACCCGCACCGCCGCGGGCCAGGCCTGATCCCGGACCCGGCCCCGGGCCCGTCACGTGCACAGGGGAATCTGCCGCCCATCACAGCGGTTCTCCCCCTGAGGAGGCGAGCCTCCTCGCCCATGGCCATGGACGAGACGATCTGCATATGCACGGAGCGGAATCAGGGGACACACACCGGAGTCCGGCAGCGCACCGGGGGGCGGTCATCTCCGTCGACCCCGAGGGCCGCGTCGACGGCTGGAGCGCGGGGGCCGAGAGCATCCTCGGCTACCGCAGGGACGAGGTGATCGGCCGGCCCGCGCTGGACCTCGCCGACGACGACGCGCGCCAGGCCCTGGCGATCGGCCTGACCGGCCGCCGCTGGGAGAACCGGGCCGTGCTGCGGGACAAGGCGGGCCGTCCCGTGGAGGTGGACGTGCTGATCCGGCCGGCGTCCGCGGACGGCAGGTCCACCGTCTGGTTCGTCAGCGGGCCGTCCGGTCCGGCGGCGGACGACGACAGCGGCGGCGGCGGCGGCGGCGGCATGGTGGAGCGGGCCTGGTCCCAGTCGTCCGCCGCCATCGTCGTGTGGTCACCAGGACTGCGCCTGCTGTGGGCGAACGAACGCACCTGCCGGCTGTTCAACGCGGACGTCGACCGCATGCGGGGACGCCGGCTCACGGAGATCCTCACCCCCGACAGCCAGCACTACGCCGTCGAGGAAGCGCTCCGCCGCGCCCGTGACACCGGAACGACACAGTACGTCGTCACCCACGAGCAGGTGCCCGGGGAGAAGCGGCCCCATGAATGGGCCCTCCACATCGACCCCCTCCGGGACGAGGACGGCACCGTGGTGGGCCTCTGCTCCATGGCACGCGACAACTCCGCGGAATTCTGGGCCCGCCGGCGCCTGATCCTCCTCAACGACGCCCGCCGCAGCATCGGGCTCTCCCTCGACGTGGGAAGCACGGCCCAGGAGCTCACCGAGCTCGCGGTGCCCGACCTCGCCGACGTCGCCATGGTGCATCTGCTGCCCCGGGCGCTCGGAGGCGGCGGTGCCGCCTCCCGCGACCCGGTGGAGGTCCGGCTCGTGGCGGCGAGCGGCCGCGCGCTGCCTCCGGCCTCACCCTCCTGGCACGTGGTGGACCGCCGGTCCCTGCCCGGTCGCGCCCTGTCCGAGCGCAGAGCCGTACGGGTCGACCTGCCGCACGAGGCCGCGGCCTGGGCCGGGCGGGAGGGCGGCTTCGACCGGGACGCGCGCGGAGGGGCCATCTGCGTGCCGCTGGCGGCCCGGGGCGGCACCCTGGGGGTGGTGACGTTCCTGCGCCGCGGGACGGCGTTCGACTCCGACGACCTGCTGCTCGCCGAGGAACTGGCCGCCACGACCGCCATCTCCGTCGACAACGCCCGAAATTTCCAGCGCGAGCACAGTACGGCCCTGACGCTGCAGCAGAGCCTGCTGCCCAGGGAACCGCCCGCCCAGAACGCGGTCGACGCCGCCTACGGCTACCGGCCCGCCGACCTCGCCGCGGGGGTGGGCGGCGACTGGTTCGACGTGATCCCGCTGTCCGGCGCACGCGTCGCCCTGGTCATGGGCGACGTCGTCGGGCACGGGGTGCGTGCGGCCGCGACGATGGGACGCCTGCGCTCGGTCGTACGTACCCTCGCCGACATCGACCTCCCGCCGGAGGAGCTGCTCACCCGCCTCGACGACATCGTGAACCGGCTGGACCAGGAGACGGAGGCCAACGCCCCCGATCCGGAGGTCGGGGCGTCGGTCCTCTACGCGGTGTACGACCCCGTCTCGCGCCGGTCCCGGATGGCCCGGGCCGCCCACGTGGAACCGCTGCTGGTGCTGCCGGACGGCACGAGCCGCCGGGTGGAACTCCCGGAGGGACCTCCGCTGGGCCTCGGGGGGCTCCCGTTCGAGTCGGCCGAGGTCACCCTGCCCGAGGACTGCCTGCTCGTCCTGTTCACCGACGGGCTGGTCAAATCCCGGCACCAGGACCTCGACGAGGGGATCGCCAGGCTGCAGGCGTCCCTCGCCGCGGCCACGTCCTCGATCACGGCGGTCTGCGACGACATCATGGGCGCCCTGCTGCCCGGGGACGGCAGCGACGACGCCGCGCTGCTCGTCGCGCGGCCCCGCGCACTGGACGCGGCCGACGTCGCCCACTGGGACGTGCCGGCCGATCCTTCCGCCGTCGCGGCGGTACGCGAGGAGGCGACCGCGAAACTGGCCGCCTGGGGGCTGGAGGACCGGGCGTTCGCCACCGAACTCATCGTCAGCGAGCTGGTCACCAACGCCCTGCGGCACGGACGCACCCCCATCCGCCTGCGGCTCATCAAGGACCGTTCGCTGATCTGCGAGGTCACCGACGGGAGCAACGCCGCCCCCCACCTGCGCCGGGCGCGCACCTTCGACGAGGGCGGCCGCGGACTCTTCCTGGTGGCGCAGCTGTCCTCCCGCTGGGGCAGCCGGCCGACGGAACTCGGAAAGATCATCTGGTCGGAACAGCAGCTGGACCAGGCAGGCTGAGCCCGGCCGCGGCCGCCGCCCTTCCGGACGGGCCGCGGCACCGCACCGCCGATAGAGTGAAGATCGCGGGGGTATCACGACCGGGGCAGGTGACGACGGCCATGGCCGGACGGTTCGGCTACCGGAGGATCTACGAGGACGCCTCGTCCCAAGAGGGCAAACGCGTCCTCGTCGACCGGCTGTGGCCCCGGGGCGTGAGCAAGGAGCGGGCCCACCTCGACGAGTGGCTCCGCGACGTGGCACCGTCGGCCGACCTCCGTCACTGGTACCACCACGACACGGAACGCTTCCCCGAGTTCCGCGAACGCTACATCGCCGAACTGGAGGACCCCGATCACCGGCCGGCCGTCGAGCACCTGCGCGACCTCGCCGCCCACGACAAGGTCACCTTGCTCACCGCCACCAAGGACGTCGACCACAGCGAGGCGGCGGTCCTGGCCCGGTGGCTGGACTCCGCGGGGTCCGCGGGCCGCTAGGCCCTGGCCTCGATGTTTCGTGACGGCCTGTCGGTTTGTCTGGTGGGCCGCCGAGCGCCACATCCAGCAGGATCGTGCACGGCACGGGCCTTGCGCCACGGCACCACTGCCTGCGATATCCCCCGATCCAGGCCGGTCTTGCGGGCCGTCTCGACCAGCAGCACGGCGCATGGGGGTGGGCTCGGTGGTGGTGGTCGGCGAGAGTGCCGCCGGTACCGAAGTACCACCCAACGTGGGTGCCCACGGCGGCGCTCAGCTGGGCCCCTCCGGCCTCGCTGAGCAACACAAGACCGGCGTTCGTTCGGCTGATGCGAGCCGTATCCCAAAGCGCCGGAGGGTCCGGACAGGATGACACGTAGCGCGGTGGGCCTGTCAGTTCACGGAGCGAGGCAGTACGGCGAGGGCAGTCTGGGCGATGTCTGTCAGCATCTCCGGGTTCGCCCCGGCCTTGCCCAGCGCTTCTATGCCGCGCAGGACGGCGAGCACCAGCGCAGCCAGCTTTCCGGGATCCACGTTCGCGGCGATGTCGCCGTTGCGCTGGCAGGCGGCGATATCGTCCTCGAGTAGCGTGCGCAGTGCCTCGATGGTCGCGTGCGCCCGCTTGGCCACCGTCTCGTCGTGTTCGGCCAGCTCCGCGGCACCCTTGGCCAGCAGGCATCCGCGGTGCGCGGTGTCCGCGGCGGTGGCCGCAGCCACCAAGTGGACGTGGGCGGACAGCCGCGCGTACGCGTCCTTGTCGTCGCCGCGCAACTGCTGGCCCGTGGCATCGACAACAGCGGCACAGTAATCGTCGAACAGTCGACGGAACAGCTCCTGCTTTCCGCCGAACGCGCCGTACAGGCTGCCTTTGCCAAGGCCTGTTGCCGCGGCGACGTCTTCCATGCGCGTGGCGGCGAACCCACCGGACCAGAACAGGTCACGGGCGATGTCCAGAACCTGCTGCTCGTCGAACTTCCGAGGTCGCGCCATGACGAGCAGCCTACACGTTTCTTGACTCTCCCGTCCATAACGGTCAGTTTTGTGGACGGGGGAGTCAAGAACCGAGGGTGGGGATGTCGTGACGGAAGGGCCCGTGGGCAAGGCGGCGGTCGCCGCCGAGGGCAACAGCAGCATCGGAAAAGCGTGCATGCCCCGTGGGTGTGATCGCTTGACGGCGGCGCGCACCGGGGAGTGGGACGGGTCACAGTTTTTGACCCGTCCGTCCATTACTGCGTTTTTTACCGTATCGTCCATAACGAGCCCGCCGGATCAGGCGCGGGACTGACGCAGAGCAACGGCCGCGGAGTGCAGACCTCCGCCGAATAGGAGCCTTGACCATGGGACAGCTCGACGGTAAGACAGCCATCATCACCGGGGGTAACAGCGGGATCGGGCTGGCCACCGCCAAGCGGTTCACCGCCGAGGGCGCGCATGTGTTCATCACGGGTCGACGCCAGGAGGCGCTCGACGCCGCGCTGGCTGAGATCGGGCCGAATGCCACTGCCGTTCGGGGCGACGTCTCCGATCTTGACGACATCGACCGCCTCTACGCCGCCGTCGCCGAGCAGGGCCGTCGTATCGACGTGCTGTTCGCAAACGCCGGCGGCGGCGAATTCTCCACCTTGGAAGACGTTACCGAGAAGCACTTCGACTCGACCTTCGGTATCAACGTGAGGGGTACGCTCTTCACGGTCCAAAAGGCGCTTCCACTGCTGAACGAGGCCGCTTCGGTCATCCTCACGGGATCCACCGCCGCCACCTCGGGCGCGGAGGCCTTCGGCGTCTACGCCGCATCCAAGGCCGCCATCCGTAGCTTCTCCCGCACGTGGGCCAACGAGCTCAAGAGCCGGAAAATCCGCGTGAACACCCTCGTCCCGGGTCCGATCGAGACGCCCGGCAACTCCGGACTGGCTCCCAATGATGCAGAGGCTGCCAAGCTCTGGGACTTCTTCGCCAGCCAGGTGCCGCTTGGCCGGATGGGTCGCCCAGAGGAGGCCGCTGCGGCGGCACTCTTCCTCGCCAGCGATCAGAGCAGCTTCATCACGGGAACCGAGCTCTTCGTCGACGGCGGTCTCAACCAGGTCTGAAGGCCCTCGTCGGGACAGCAGGCCGGCCCGGGGCGGCAACCGCAGTTCACCATGGAGAACCAGGTCTAAGCAGCGCCTGCGCCCTCACCGCAGTGGCCGGCCAGTGCCTGCCTGATCTGATCGGCCCGGCGGTGCGGGGACTGCTCGGACGAGGCCCACGCAATGTAGGCGTCCGGTCTGACCAGTACGGACTTGCTGGTCAGGCCGGCGGGGGTGACGCACTCCACCGCGTCGGCCCAGACTTCGGTCACCGAAGAAGAGAGTGCTGTGTCCGCCGGTGTGACCAGTACAAACCGGCGGCCGCGCAGCGCCTCGTACAGGCGTCGTCCGTCGCTGAGGAGGACATCCGGCGCCCGTTTCCCCGTGAGCGGGTGCGCGCCGGCCGGGGCGCCGTAGGCGATGTCGATTCCGGACATCGCCCGCCCCAGCCGCAGGGCCACCGGCGGGAGACGCAGGACGGTCCGGGCGGTGATGTCCCGGATGCCGCGGAACGCCCGAGGAGTGGTCAGTACACCACGTAGCAGCGCACCGCTCATGCGCAGGACCCTGCGCCCGACAGGATGTCTTTCGGCCTCGTAAGTGTCGAGCAGAGCTTCGCGGGCATGGCCGTGAAGTACGGCAGCCAGTTTCCAGCCCAAGTTCGCAGAATCCTGAATGCTGGTGTTCATGCCCATGCCCCCGGCGGGGGAGTGCACGTGCGCCGCGTCACCGACGAGGAAGACCCTGCCTACGCGGTAGTGCGGCGCCTGCCGCTCATCGCTGTGGAACCGTGATATCCAGCGCGGGTCGTGCATGCCGAAGTCGCTGCCGAGCGCCCTGCGGGCGACGGCCCGGATCTCCTCCAGATCGACCGGTGCGCTGTCCGGCATCTCATGCTGGCGATTCCACGCCATGATGCGGAACCATCCGTCGCCGAACGGTACGAGTATCGCGAAGGCGTCGCCCACTGCCCCTACGGTCGGGGGCTTTTTCGGGGGATCGGCCAACCGGACATCGGCGAGCATCATCGACCGCACCGCGGAGCGGCCGGGGAACGGCAGGCCGAGCGATCGGCGTACCAAGCTGCTTCTTCCATCGGCGCCCACGACGTACGACGCGCGCAGGGTCCGGGAGGAGCCATCCGCCGCCCGGACCTGAACGTCAACACCGGTTGCATCTTGCGCAAGCCCGAGAGCCTCCCAGCCTTCCCGGATGTCGGCTCCTCGGGAAAGGGCCCGCGCACGGAGTACTTGCTCGGTATGGTATTGCGGCGTCACCAGTACATGCGGGTACCGGGTTGGCAACCGCGACAGATCGATCTGCAAGAACTGGAGAACCGGGTTGCGGATACCGGTCGCAAGCAGCTGGTCGGCGACACCACGGGCGTCCAGTTGTTCCATCGTCCGGGCGTGGACTGCAAACGCCCGGGTGAGCTGTGATTCCTGTTTGCGGCGTTCGATGACGGTACACCTGACACTGGCCTCCGCCAGATCGCCCGCCAGCAACAGCCCCGATGGGCCTGCTCCTACGATCAATACCTGGTTGTCGGAGCTCATGTGATCCCCTCCAGGGTTGCCGGGGCCACGGTGGTGAGTGGGTCAGAGAGCTGGTTCTCGGCTTTTGGCCCGCCCGTCCGGCCAGATGACCGGAAGTCGCTGTCCCGGACCAGCCCCAGCGGCAACCTCACCGTACATACCGTACCGCTGGCCCAGGGCCTGCGCGCGGCGTCCCGGCACGGGTTGCCCTTGTCACCGTTCGGAAGACGGAGACTTACGGGACCCCGGCTCGAGTCGGAGCCGGCACGGGCATACGATTGCTGTTGCATTCCCAAAGAACTCGGCTCCCGCCGTGCGCCACGTATTCGGGAGTAACACACCTTGGCGCACTCGGCCGACCGCCGAGCAGATGCCGCGGCCACATGGATGGATGACGACTCGAATGAACTGCTGTTTTGTAGGCGGATGCGCCTGTGTGTGGGGGTGCATTGACCACCGGCAGCCCCGAACTCCTCCGGAGCCGTATCAGTTCGCACCCTCATAGCCACGGAACACCATGAGCTGCTGCCCCCCACCAGCTGCACCACCGTCCAACGCACTGCGAAAAGCCAGCCATTGAGCCGTCTCCCGCGCGGGCCGTGGGGCAGAGGGCACCACCAACGACCTACTCACAGTCAGCTCGCAAGCCCGATCACCAGCCACATCAGCAGAGTCCCGGTCACCGTGAACAAAAGAGTCGCCTTGGAGGGATGCGGACTGTGAGCCTCCGGCAATATGTCGGACGTCGCAAGGTAAAGCAAGAAGCCGGCGAAGAACCCGAGATACAGACCTAGCAACCCCGTCGGTATCGTGAACCCCAAAGTGATCGCTGCCCCGGCCACCGGGGCGACTGCGTCGGCTACGAGCAGTAGTTGAGCCCGGCGCCGGGCATTTCCGTACAGCCTGGTGATCGTGTAGGTGTTGAAGCCGTCGGCGAAGTCATGGGAGATCACCGCGATGGCAACGACGATGCCCAACGTATTGCCAGCCTGATAAGCGGCGCCGATGGCGAACCCGTCGATCACGCTGTGTCCCACAAGTGCTGAGGCGGCGGTCAGACCGATTCCCTCCGCCGATTCCTGCGTATGCCCGAAAGCGTGGGAGTGCGCGGCGTACTCGCTCTCGTGGGCGCGATGGATGGCGACCCCTCGCTCCACCACGTGCAGAGTAAGGAACCCCGCAACGAACATCAGCAATGCTGCGGGAACCCCGAAAACGTGCCGTGGCTGAGCGGTCAGCGCATCGGGAAGCAGGTCGAAGCCGATGACGCCGAGCATGAGCCCGGCGGCCAGACCGAGCACCAGATGACGGCGGTCGCCAACCCGCTGTGCGACGACACCACCGATAAGAGTCATGATCATGGCGCACACGGCTATCAGAACCGGCATGAAACAATTTTCCGCGACGTCGTGAGGGGTTGCTACTCAGGCCTTGACCCCTGATCTTGGACACACGAGACACTGGATCTGAGGATCTGAGAACGGACATCTCGTGGTCATGAAAAACTATCCGCCGCAGTTCAAGGACGACGCGGTCGCGCTGTACCGGCCCGCGGCCCCAGGCGACGATCCGGCAGGTCGCTGCCGATCTGCGGATCAATTCAGAGATCCTGCGGAACTGGGTCCGGGCGGCCGGAGCGAGCCGGCCCGGGTGAAGGTGCCCGCCGAGCCGCCAATGCGGTTGGAGGCGGAGAAGGTCGCTCTACGTGCCGCTCAGGACCAGTACGTCCGAAGGACTCAGCTCGCAGGACTACTTCGAGACCCGCGACGTGCGATATCGCCCGATCCAGGCCGGTCTTGCGGGCCGTCTCGACCAGCAGCACGGCCCCGGGCCTGCGAGACGACGCCGCGACCGCCGCCCTCGACACGGACACGCGGGTACAACCCGATACGCTTCTCCACCGGGGAGTGCTTCTTCCCTCGCAGCCAACAGGACCCTCAGCAAGTCCTATCGTTGCAGGTCAGGAGCACTTCCCGCGTTTCTGATCAAACCTCGAACAGCCCACCTCGTGAAAGCACGAGGCTAGTCGCCCGCCCCGGCGTCGAGTTGGGGGTCCGCCCGGACGTGGCTTGCGGGAAGCAGGACGGTGACGGTACTAGCGTGGTGGCATGCGCTACGAGGTGACCGATGCCGACACCGCGACGACGCTGGGCAGCGGCGACGTACCCGTCCTGTCCACACCGCAGCTCGTCGCCTGGCTTGAGGCGGAGACGGTGCACGCCGCGACGCCCTTCACGGCGGCGGGACAGACGACGGTGGGGACGGCACTGCGGATCCGGCACGTCCGCGCCACGCCGGTCGGCGGCAAGGTCGACGTCTTCGCCGAGCCCCCGCCCTCCCCCACCGGCCGGCGCCTCACCTTCCGGGTGCGGGCCGTCGACGACTGGGGCCGGCTCGTCGCGACGGGCGAGATCGACCGTGCCGTCGTCGACAGGGAACGTTTCCTTGCGGCCGCCCTCGATCCGGAGCACCCCGACGAGCCGTCCTGACGCGGCGGGCGTGCCTCAGCGCGGGAGCCGGTCCAGGAACTGCTGCGGGGTGATCGCGGAGCCGCCCTCGAACGACACGACGGGAACGACCTCGTCGTCGTACCAGACGACCGGCATCCCCACGACGCCGAAGGACGCGAAGCGGCCGGCCGCGTCCCCCGCCCAGCTCAGGTACGTGTCGTCGGTGACCTTGCGGTCGAAGTCGGCGGACCTCAGCCCCTCGACGCGGCTCGCCGGCGAGAGCAGCACCGGTGTCTCGGAGAAGCGGTCGTTCACGGGCGGGAAGGGCTGCTCGGCGAGAAGCACCGACAGGTAGTCGATGAACTGCCTCTGTCCCGCGTCGCTCGCCGCGGCGAGCGCGCCCAGGCCGCGCTGGGAGCCGATGCCGCCCACCGTGTCGTCGATCTCCGCGGCGAAGTGGAACTTCAGGACCGTGCCACCCTCGTCGGCGGTCCGCCGCATGGTGCCGAGCAGACTCTCCGCCATGGTGTGGCTGGGCCGGTCGCGCAGTTCGAGGAACACCTGGAGGTCATGGGCGCTGTCCGGGTCCCCGTAGTACACCGTGCCGCCGCCGGCGCCCGTCGTGTTCGCCGGAATCATGCTTCGAGCCTCCCATACCTGGCCGGACGGCACGACCGGGCTCCGGCCACCGCCCGGTGGCTTCGTCACGGCTGGTCGTCAGTGCTTGAAGACGTCCTTGGTCCTCTCCTTCGCGCCGCGCATCTTGCCGCGCGATTCGAGGGCGGCGCCCTTGGCCGCGAGCGTTTCCTTGTGCACCGCGTGGGCCGCCTTCCGCACGGTCTTCCCCACGACCTGTTCCATCTTCGCCTTGGCTTTCTCTCCGGCGCTCATCTCGGCACCTCCACGGCCTCTCAACCGGCGCGTGCCCGTGGCGCGGGGGTCGAAACCACGCCCGCCGCCGGTCGCACGACCCCGGCACCGGCAGGCCGACCGGGTCAGAGCAGCGACGCGGTCACCGCGGCGAGGCGCCGGCGGTACTCCGCGTCGTAGGCCTCGGCGGCCGCCCGGGCTTCCTTCTCGCCCTCGAAGTACCGCCCTGTGACGCCCGCCAGCGCGGGAGCGTCGACCAGGCGCCGCGTGGCCGCGACGCCCTGCTCCAGGGAGTCGACGACGTCCATCCCCGAGCGCCGGGACATGGCGGTGGGCATGAAGGTCGCCGGGTGGACGCTGTTGACGGTGATGCCGGTGCCGGAGAGTTCATCGGCGAGGTCGAGGCCGTGGCAGATGAGCGCCAGCTTGGAGCGGCAGTAGGCGGCGACGTCGGTGTAGTCGCGGGTGAGTTCGGGGTCGTCGAGGTCGAGCGGCTGCTGGCCGATGGAGGCGACGTTCACGATCCGGGAGGGTGCCGCGCGGTGGAGCAGGGGGAGGAGTTCCCGGGTCAGCACCATCGGTGCCAGGTAGTTGACGGCGAGGCGTAGTTCGTGTCCGTCGGCGGAGGTCTGCCGCCGGGTGCCCTCCGCGTGGAAGCCGATGCCGGCGTTGTTGACGAGCACGTCCAGCCGGTCGTGCCGGGCGGCGATGCCGGCGGCCAGGCGCCGGACTTCGGCGAGGGAGGAGAGGTCGGCCCGGTGGGGCTCGCCACCGGTGGCCGCGGCGACCTCGGCGAGGCGCCCGGGGTCGCGGCCGTGCAGCAGCAGGGTGTGCCCGCCGTCGGCGGCGAGGTCCTCCGCGAGGGCGCGGCCGAGCCCGTCGGAGGCGCCGGTGATGAGGATCGTGGCCATGTCGTTCACCTTTCGGGTGGAGCACTGGGGACCGCCGGTTGACCTGCGGCGGAACGGTCTCGACCCTAGGTCGCACAGCCATCGGCCAACCAATAGGATCCTCGACATGGCTCATCAGAATGCCGATGGGAACACAACCCGCCCCGACGAAGGCGGTACGGCCGCCGCCCCGCCTCCCGGCGCCCCTTTGGACCTGGGGCTGCTGCGCACGTTCCTCGCGGTGTACCGGGCCGGTTCCCTCACGACGGCCGCCCGGATGCTGCGCATCTCGCAGCCCACCGTGACCGCGCAGGTGCGCGCGCTGGAGCAGCAGCTCGACCGGCAGCTCTTCGAGCGGCTCCCGCGGGGCGTGGCCGCCACATCCGTGGCCGACGAACTGGCCGGACAGGTCGCCGGGCCGCTGGACGCGCTGGCCGAGGTCGCCCGCCGCGGTCGCCCGGACCCGGAGGCGCCCCCGGAACCGGTGCACCTGGCGGGGCCGGCCGAGATGGTGTCCGTCCGGGCGCTGCCCGTCCTCGCGCCGCTGGCGGCCCGGGGCGTCCGGCTGCGCATCACGACCGGTCTCGCCGAGGACCTGCTCGAGGGCCTGCACGCCGGCCGCTTCGACCTCGTCCTGTCGGCGGTGCGGCCGCGCGGCCGCTCCCTGGCCGCCGTCCCGCTGATGGACGAGGAGTTCGTCCTGGTGACGACGCCGGAATGGGCCGCCGGGATCGGGCGGCTCACCTGCGACGACCCCGGCCCGCTGCGCGAGGTCCCGCTGGTGGCGTACGCCGAGGACCTGCCCATCCTGCGCCGCTACTGGCGCCACGTCTTCCGCACGCGTCTGCACGCCCGGCCCGCCGTCGTCGTCCCGGACCTGCGGGGGGTGCTCGCCGCCGTCGCCGCGGGAGGGGGTGCGACGGTGCTCCCCCGCTACCTGTGCGAGACGGAATTGGCGTCCGGCGCGCTCGTGGAGTTGCTGACGCCGGAGGACCCGCCCATCAACACCGGCTTCCTGGTCGGACGGGCGGGCGCGCCCGCCCGCGCGCCGGTCACCGCCGTACGCGAACGGCTCCTGGAGGCCGCCCGAGACTGGTGACGGGCGACGCCGTTGTCCGTCCGGGTGCGGCAACGCGCAGCCCGGGCAAGATAGGTGAGGTCACGTCAGGGAACGGCCGGAGTGCGGGTCCGCCAGGAGCACCACGCGGCCGGCCTCGGGGTCGAACCCGAGCACGGGGTTCCCGTCGTCGCCCTCTGCGGACATGAGCACCGGCTTGCCGAGCCGGCGGCCGACGGCGCGGAGGAAGGCGCACAGGACGTCCACGCCCCTTTGGCTCTGGAGCTCGCGCAGGTCGACGTCGAAGTCGACGTCGGCGGCCGAGAACACCCGGAAGATCGCCCGCACGCCCGGGACCGGTGAGACCTGCAACGTCGCTGTCTCCAGGGTATCCTGACGTGCCAACACCTCCGCGGCGCGAGGCAAGGGCCCGGTGGCGCTCCCCTCCGCGTACGACCACGCCCATCCACGCGACCGGACCAGATCGAACACCGCCTGCCAGTCGTCCGCCGTGGTGCCGGGCACACAGACATCCGGCAGAGCCCCCATCAGGTCGGGATCGAAGAAATCCTGGACGTCGTCCCACAGCAGATCCGGCACCGCACCATGCTGCCCGCGCGCACGTCCCGGCCGCACCTTGGTTTCGGCGTATCGCCGAACTCCCGGTCATAGCGGGTCTTGTCGGCACACGACGGCGTTCGGGCGGTCTCGTGATGACACAACTGTGCCATGGCACAAGAGCGACGCCCGGGGCCCTTGAGCGGGGGCGGGGGCGGCTCGAAGATCAATGGCCGTCCACTCTTCACATGGCTTGAGGAGTTTCCTTGCCCACGGTTCACATCCCCCGGACCAGGTCCGGGGCGATCACGCTCGGCGTGGTCGCCGCCCTGGCACTCGGGGTCATACCGGCCACGGCCGCCGTATCCGCGGACCCCGCCGGTCGCGGACCCGCCGCCGGCGCCGCACAACGGTCACCCGGCAACGGCGGCACGCACACCGTCACCCTCATCACCGGCGACAAGGTGACGATCGGCACCGCCGCCGACGGCACCACCATCCGGTCCTTCCAAGGCGCGAACGGCACCACCACCGCTTTCCACCGGGCGGTGGTCGACGGGGCCACCTACGTGTACCCCGACGCCGTCCTGCCCTACGTCAGCACCGGGAAGCTCGACAAGCAGCTGTTCAACGTGACCCAGCTGATCGCCGACGGTTACGACGACGCGCACTCCTCCCGGCTGCCGCTCATCGTGAGCTACACCGACGCCGCGGACACGTCCCGGACCCTGCCGAAGATGGCGGGCTCCAGCGACGTCCACCGGCTGGACAGCATCCAGGGCGCGGCCCTCGCACAGAACCGCAAGCAGGCTCCGGCGTTCTGGTCGGCGCTGACCGGCGGCGCCGGTGCGGCGGCCCGGTCGGCGAAGCCGGCCTTCGCGGGCGGTGTCGCCAAGGTCTGGCTCGACGGCAAGGTGAAGGCCGACCTGGCCGACTCGACCGCCCAGATCGGCGCGGACAAGGTCTGGGCGGAGGGCAACACCGGCGAGGGCGTCAAGGTCGCGGTGCTCGACACCGGGGTCGACGCCGAACACCCCGACCTCGTCGACCGGATCGACACCAGCGCCAGCTTCATCCCGGACGAGCAGGACACCCTCGACTACCAGGGCCACGGCACCCACGTCGCCTCGACGATCGCCGGCACCGGCAGCGCCTCCGACGGCAAGGAGCGGGGCGTCGCGCCCGGCGTCCGCCTGGACATCGGCAAGGTGCTCAACAGCGAGGGAAGCGGCCAGGAGTCCTGGATCATCGCGGGCATGGAATGGGCCGCCCGGGACCAGAAGGCCAGGATCATCAGCATGAGCCTGGGCGGCGGCGGTGACCACACCGACCCCATGAGCCAGGCGGTCGACCGGCTCAGCCGCGAGACCGGCGCGCTGTTCGTCATCGCGGCGGGCAACAGCGGCCCGCACACCATCGGCAGCCCGGGTGCCGCGGACTCCGCGCTGACCGTCGGCGCCGTGGACTCCGCGGACCAACTCGCCGACTTCTCCAGCACCGGACCGCGTGACGGCGACGCCGGGCTGAAGCCGGAGATCACCGCGCCCGGCGTCGACATCCTGGCGGCCCGCTCCCACTACAAGCGGGGCTCGGGCTACTACACCACGATGAGCGGTACCTCGATGGCGACCCCGCACGTCGCCGGTGCCGCCGCGCTGCTCGCCGCCGCCCACCCGGACTGGACCGGCCCGCAGTTGAAGGAGGCGCTGGTCAGCAGCGCCAAGGCCACCCCCGCGTACTCCCCGTACGAGGCCGGTGCCGGCCGGCTGGACGCGCCGGCGGCCGTCCACACCTCGGTCTTCGCGACCGTCAGCGCCTTCTCCGGCTTCCACGCCTGGCCCCAGAAGGCCGGTGAGACCGACGTGCAGAAGGTGACGTACACCAACACCGGCGACGCACCGGTCAGTCTGGACCTGGCGATCGACTCGAAAGCCCCGGCAGGGCTGTTCACGCTCTCCGAGGACAAGGTCACCGTCCCGGCGCACGGCACGGCCTCGGTCTCCCTGACCGCGGACCTGGACCGGCTGCCGCTCGACCAGTCGATCAGCGGCATGATCACCGGCACGGACGGCACCGGCACGGTCCGGGCCAAGACGCTGATCGGCGCCGCCAAGGAAGGCCGGCGGCAGACCCTGACCGTCACCGCCAAGGACCGGTCGGGCAAGCCGCTGGCCGGCCGGGTCATGCTCACCGCCGAGGGCCTCTTCACGACGATCGACCTCGACGCGTCCGGCACCGGCACCGCGCGGCTGCCCGTCGGCACCTACAGCGGCTGGCTCACCGCGGACGTCCAGGGGGCGGGCGGCCCGCACTCCCTGGGCATGGCGCTGCTCGCCTTCAACGACGTGCAGCTGGACCAGGACCGGTCCGTCACCCTCGACGGCCGCAAGATGCGTCAGATCCTGGCGCGTGCCCCGCAGCGGACCACCGCCGTCGCACCGCGCCTGGACGTCCACCGGTCCTTCGGCGACAGCCTGGTCGAGTCGTCCATGCTGCCCAACGAGACCTACGACAGCATCTGGGCGCTCCCGACCGGCAAGAAGGTCACCGACGGCGAGTTCGAGTTCGGTGCCCGCTTCCGCCTGGAGCAGCCGGCGCTGACCGTGGGCACGGCCTCCAGGACCTACGCCGACCCGCTGGTCAAGCGCGGGGCCAAGCCGCTGCCGGCCGGTACCCGGACGCTCACGGCGGTCTACGCCGGTGAGGGCACGGCCGCGGAAGTGGCCCGCACGAACGTCCGCGGCAAGGCCGTGGTGGTGCGGGGCGGTGACCCGTCCGGAATCCAGGCGCAGGCGGAGGCCGCAGCGGCGGCGGGCGCGCAGGTGCTCGTCGTCGTCAACGACGGCATCGGCCGGCTGCAGCCCTGGGACGAGGGCCCCTGGAGCCCGGAGAGCCCGGCGCCGCTGACGGTGGCGACCCTCGACGCCGACCAGGGCGCCGACCTGATCGAAGCGCTCGGGGACGGCCCGGTCAAGCTGAAGGTCACCTCGAACCCCACGACCGACTACGTCTACGACGTGGTGCACCACTGGTCCGGCGCGGTACCGACGGACCCGACCTGGCGCGTCACGCAGCGCGAGCTGGGCAAGGTGGACGTCTCGTTCCGCAACCACCGCCAGGGCAAGGCGATGGAGTTCCGCCCCGACGTCTGGCGCGGCTGGGTGGTCGGCAACCAGCTCACCGCTCCCGCCCAGGGCGACCGGACCGACTGGGTCACCGCCGACGCCAGTTGGCTGGACGACGCCTTCATCCTGAGCGAGACGGGGCAGCACTCGATGGACGTGCTGCGCTACCCGGCCGGGAAGACCGCCGAGGTCAGCTGGTTCGGGCCGATCCAGCGCCCCCGGATGGGCCCCATCGGCTACCAGCCGGTGCGCTACCTCGACGGGGTCTACATCCCCGCACCCGGCTGGGGCGACTCCGGCTCCGGCCACGTCGGTGAGGCCTACGGCAACTACGACGTCAAGGACTGGATGTCGCTCTACCAGGGCGACCGCCAGCTCAACTGGGGCAACGCCGAGTACCTGCCGATCACCGGACTCGCCCCCGAGCGGCTGCCCTACCGGCTGGTCGTCGACAACGACCGGGCGGCCTGGACCCACCCGTACTCGACGCACACGCTGACCGAGTGGAACTTCACCTCCGCGGCCACCGGGCCCGAGTCGGCGGTGTCCCTGCCGCTGATCCAGCTCGACTACGGCGTGGACACCGACCGGGCCGGCCGGGCGGACCGGCACGCCAAGCTGACGGTGACCGCCTCGCACCTGCCCGGTACGACCGCCGCCATCGGGAAGCCCTCGCTGGAGGTCTCCTACGACGACGGGAAGACCTGGCAGCGGGCCGACCTGGACCGCAGCGGTAGCGGCTGGCAGGCGGGCCTGCGCGCCCCGAAGTCCGCGGGCTTCGCCACGCTCCGGGTCACCGCCCGGGACAACGCGGGCAACACCGTCTCGCAGACGATCACCCGGGCCTTCGGCCTGCGCTGACACCCCGGCAGTACACCCCGGCGGGCGGGACCGCGGCCAGCGGCCCCGCCCGCCGGCGTTCCCGGACGGCCCCGTCGTGTGCATGCCGCGCGTCAAGTGTCGACCCCGCTCGTCCCCGGTCAGCCGTCGGCCGGTGCCGCGGGCGCCAGTCGCGCCGCCGGCGGTAGCGGGGCGTGCCGGGGGCAGGCTTCGAACGCCTGGATCACCAGCCCCGCGAAGCGTCGGGAGGCCGCGACCTGGGTGGCGGTCGACGCGGTGTGGATCCCCTTGTTGGCCATGAGGACGAGGATGAGGTCGTCCAGGACGAAGTCGGCCCGCAGGCGCCCCGCGTCCTTGGCCCGCCGGGCCAGTCCGGCGACCGCTTTCACCGTGTACTCGCGTCCCCCGGCATCCGGCGTCCCCGGGAAGGCCGACAGGAAGGCTTCGGTGAAGCCCCGATCGCGTGCGTGCAGCTCACAGATCTTCTCGATCACCAGGCACAGGCCACGCCACGGATCGGGATCCGCGCACCCCTCGTCGACGATGGCGCGACATGCGTGCAGCTGGTCCGCGAAGGCCTCGGCGACCAGCATCTGCTTGGTCGGGAAACGCCGGTACAAGGTGGCAGGTCCCACCCCGGCTCGCCGCGCGATCTCCCGCATCGGCACCTCCAGGCCGCCGGCCGAGAACAGCGCTCGGGCCGCGTCGAGGATGCGGCCGCGGTTGTCCATCGCGTCGGACCGCAGCTTCTGAGGCACTTGGTCGGTCACCCGTCTCACTTTATCCAAACGGACGGGGGCGTCCGATTACCGTCCACGACGTGGAGCCCGCCGAGAGGCGGTCCGAGAACAGGGAGACGACATTGAAGGCAATCGCGATCGGGACGTTCGGAGGTCCTGAGGGTCTGGCTGTGGTCGACCTGCCGGTACCCTCACCCGCTGCCGGGCAGGTGCTGATCGCCACCGAGGCGGTGGGCGTCGGTGGTGTCGACGCCGTGATCCGGAGCGGGGCTCTGGCCGCCTACGGATTCACGGAGGGCTTCATCCCGGGCAGCGAGGTGGCGGGCACCGTGACCGCGGTCGGCGACGGCGTCGACGCCTCGTGGATCGGCCGGCGGGTGTGGGGCTTCACCGGCACCGGCGGAGGCTACGTCGAACAGGCCGTCGTACCGGTCGCGCAGATCCTTCCCCTGCCCGGTGAGCTGTCCGTCGTCGACGCGGTGACGCTCGGCAGTGCCGGCGCGGTGGCGCACTTCGGGCTTCGCCACGCCCATTTCGCCCCTGGGGAGACCGTCTTGGTGCGTGGTGCGACCGGCAGCATCGGGATCATGGCCGTGCAGCTCGCGGCTCGCGGTGGTGCCTCCGCGGTGGCGGTCACGACCTCGTCGGCGGAGCGCGGCGAGCGGCTGCGCCGTCTCGGCGCGACTCACGTGCTGGATCGCTCCGGCGACGGAGGGAAGGAGGCTCCCGCGGGCTATGACGTCATCCTCGACATCGTGGCCGGTGAGGACATGCCGTCGTTCCTCGACCGGCTCAACCCGAAAGGCCGCATGGTGGCCGTCGGCGCTGTCGCAGGTCAGCCGCCCGCGGACTTCGGCGCGAAGCTCATGGCGGCGTTCCAGAAGTCGTTGTCCTTCGCCACTTTCAGCGCAGCCACCGTCACCCGGGCCGACCTGAGTGCGGTGCGCGGCGAGCAGTTCGCCGCGGCCGGCCGCGGCGAGATCACCACGGTGGTGCACGAGGTGCTGCCACTGGGCGAAGCCGTGCTGGCGCACCGGAAGATGGACGCGGGCGAGGTGTTCGGCAGGATCGTGCTGACGCCGTAGTCGAAGGTCTCCTCGCGGGGACTGCCGCGCGTCGAGGTGAGAACACGAGGTCAACGGCCCTCGGGCGGCGGGCCGGCGCCGAACGCGGCGACGGCGTCGAAGAAGTGGAGCGCCTGGTCGACGAAGTCCTCCCGGGAGAACGCGAGGCCGCCGTCCACCCAGTTGAGCAGGATCTGGTTGACCCCGCCGACCACCGCCATGGCCATCGCGGTCACGTCGGTGCCGGCGGATGCCCAGTCCTCGCGGAGCAGGGACTCCACCAGCGAGGCGAGCCGTCGCAGGCCGCGGCGTCGTTCGGCGGCGGCGAGCGGTCCACCGGCGAGTGACTCGACCAGTTTGATGCGGCCCTTGCGCGGGTCGTCGACCACGCCGCCGGCCAGGACGTCGAGCATGCCGCGGGCCCGGTCGCGGCGCGTACCGCCCGCGGCGAGGGCCGTCCGGCACCTCGCCGCCTCGTCCTGCTGGATCTCCTCGAGGATCGCGGCGAGCAGTTCGTCGAGGGAGGCGAAGCTCTCCGTGAAGTAGCGGTCGGGCAGGTGGCAGTGGCGGAGCACCGCGCGCATCGAGGTCCCGCCGTAGCCCTGGGCGGAGAACAGCTCGATCGCCGCGTCCATGATGCGGCGCCGCCGCGCCGCGACGCGCTCCTCTGCGGTCATGCCGCCGTACTTCCTCATGCCGTCACCTCGATCCACATCTGAGGGCAGATGCCATCAGATAGGAGTATTCTCGGCCATCAGTTGCGAAAAGAACGCTTCCCACGCGGCGGAAGCCGCCACCGGCCGCTCGACGGCCGGCTGGACGGACGCACGCCGGCTTCCCGCCGCGCCGAATCATCCGAAGCCGGGTGAAGACGGCCCGGCCGCAGCCGGAAGAAGTACCCAACATGGATGTGAAACACCTGTTCATCGGGGGGCAGTGGACGACACCGGCCGGTAGCCGGACGATCACCGCCGCGTCCGCCAGCACCGGCGCGTACCTGGGCTCGGTGCCCGAGGCCGTGGACGCGGACGTCGATGACGCCGTGCGGGCGGCCCGTGCCGCCTTCGACACCCCCGGCGGGTGGCCGCGGTGGGAGCCCGAGCGCCGCGCGTCGGTCATGCTGCGGCTCGCCGACGCGCTCGAGGCCCGCAGCCACCTGACGGCGAGCACGGTCAGCGCGCAGAACGGCATGCCGATCTCCACGGCCGAGCCCTTCGAGGGGACGGTCCCGGCCGCCCTGCTGCGCTACTACGCGGGCCTCGCCACCGGGGCGCCCCTCGAGGAACGCCGCGCCGGGCTGCCCGGCGGCAGCACCCTGGTCCGCAGGGAACCCGTGGGGGTGGTCGCCGCGATCATGACCTGGAACTTCCCGCAGACCATCGCCTTCTTCAAGATCGCGCCCGCGCTGGCCGCCGGCTGCACCCTGGTTCTCAAGCCGGCGCCGGAGACCGTGCTCGACTCGATGGTCCTGGCGGACGCGATCGAGGAGGCGGGCCTCCCCGACGGGGTCGTCAACATCGTGCCCGGCGGCCCCGCCGTGGGCGCGTACCTGGTCTCCCACCCCCGGGTCGACAAGGTCTCGTTCACGGGGTCCACCGCGGCGGGACGGCAGGTCGCGGTCGCGTGCGCGTCGCTGATGCGCCCGGTGACGCTGGAACTGGGCGGCAAGTCCGCCGCGGTCGTCCTCGACGACGCCGACCTGGGCTCGCTGACCGAGCCGTTCTTCATGGCCGGCCTGCTGAACAACGGCCAGACCTGCTTCGCCAGTACGAGGATCCTGGCCCCCGCCGACCGCTACGGCGAGGTGGTCGAGTTCTGCACGGCGATGGCGGGCGGTGCCGTCGTGGGCGACGCCCTGGACCGCACCACGCAGATCGGCCCGCTCGTCAGCGCCAGGCAGCGCGACCGCGTGGAGGACTACATCGCCAGGGGCCTGCGCGAGGGCGCCCGGCTGACGACGGGCGGCGGCCGGCCGGCCGATCTCGACCGGGGCTGGTTCGTCCAGCCGACCGTCTTCGCCGACGTCGACAACGCCTCGGTCATCGCACAGGAGGAGATCTTCGGGCCGGTTCTGTCGATCACGCCGTACGACGGAGAGGACGAGGCCGTCGGACTCGCCAACGACTCCGCGTACGGCCTCGCGGGCACGGTCTGGACCGCCGATCCCGAGCACGGCACGCGCGTCGCCCGCCGCATCCGCAGCGGCACGGTGGGGATCAACGGTTATGTACCCGACCTCGCCTCCCCCTACGGGGGCGTGAAGGCCAGCGGCCTCGGCCGGGAGCTGGGCCCGGAGGGGCTCCAGGCGTACCAGGAGTTGCAGTCGGTCTACCAGCCGTGATGCCCGCGCCGTGGCGCGGCGGACGTCACAGGTCCATCCATCGTCACCTCCTTGACGGGTGACGGCGGGCTGTGCGACCGTCGACAGCAGCCGCGGTGGTGCCCGACACCGCCGATCCCCCACCGGAGGGTTCCCGTGAAAGTGCTCAGCGTCATGAAAGTGGCCACGGTGGCCGTGGCCGTCGTCACCATCGCCTGCGGGTGCTTCCTCCAGGTCTTCTGAGGACGGCACCGTGAGAGAGAGGACCGGCATGCCGAACACGCAGAAGGTCGTCAAGGTCGTGAAGGTGGTCAAGGCCACGGACAACGGCGCGGTGGCGCGCCAGGCCCGCTTCGGCGCCCTGCCCGAACGCGTCCGGCCCGAGGAGACCACCGAGGTGGTGCCCATCGTGGAGCGGTACCCGTCGCAGGACCACTACGACCACGAGAAGTGGCTCACCTGCAGGTGGGTGTAACAGCAGACGCCGCGCCCCCGGCCGGACCACGGTCCGCCCGGGGGCGCGGCGATGGGGCCTACGGGGTGCGCCCCTTCGTGACGTGCAGGGACACCAGGACCGGCGGCAGCCAGTACGGTGTGTCGCTGCGCAGCACCAGGGACGCCGTCCGGTCCGCCGGCCCGCGGATACCCCGGGCGTCCGCCGTGACGGTGAACGTCGCCCGCTCACCGGGCCGCAGGGTCAGCCGTGCCGGGCTCTCCGACAGCCAGCCCACGTCCGTCTCGGTCCCGTCCCAGCCCGGCAGTTCCTCCACGGTGGCCACCGGCACGGGGAAGCGGCTCTGATCGCTGCCGCCCACCCGGTACATACCGGGGGCGCCGCCGCCGCGGTACACGGCGGTCGTCGTGCGGGGCAGCGCGGACCAGGTGTCACTGCCCGGGTCGTAGGCGTAGCCCTCCGGGGTCAGGACCCTGTTGACGCCGACCCGCTTGAAGCCGCCCGACACCAGCAGCCGCCCGTCGGCAGCGGCGTAGGCGGCCGTGGCCAGGCCCACGGGCATGTCCGCGAGGGGCTGCCAGGCGTCGGAGGCCGGGTCGTAGACGTACGCCGCGGCCGTCTCCACGTACTCGTGGGTGCCGCCCGCGCAATAGAGCTTGCCGCTGATGGCGCCGCACGAGGCCCAGCTGATCGACTGCGGGTAGTCCGCGGCCCTGGCCCACCTGCCGGAGGCCGGGTCGAAGACGTACACGGTGCTCGCGCACTCGGTGTTGGTGCAGCCGCCGACGACGTACAGCCGCCCGTCGAGGACGGCTCCCGCCGCGCCGTAGTGGCCCTGGGGAACGGCCGGGCCCTTCGCCCAGGTGTTCCGCGCCGTGTCGTAGACCTGCAGGGTGCTGCTGACCGTCTCCTGCGGGCCCCAGCCGCCGACCGCGTAGAGGCGGCCGTCGATGATCCCGTGGGCGGTGGCCTGCCGGGGTTCGGGCGCGGGGGCGCCACGGGTCCAGGTGCCCGCCGACGGGTCGTGGACGTACAGGTCGGCGGTGGGGGTGGAGCCGTCGGAGCCGAGGGCGGAGTACAGCTTGCCGCGGTAGGTCTCCACCGCGTTGTCCATCACCGGGACGGGGAGGTCCGGCAGGGTGCGCCAAGCGGTGGCCGGGGGCACGGAGTCCGGGCCGGTGCCGGTGCGTTCGCCGATGCGGAGCGTGGCGGGGGCGGTGCCGGTGTTGCGCACGGTCACCTTCCGGGCGGCCTTGCCGCCGGGTGCGGTGGTGGTGTCGATCCGGGTGGTGCCGACCGACAGCCGGCCCGCCGCGAGGGAGAAGGAGGCCTTGACGGCCCGGTCCGGCCGGACGGTCACGGTACGGGACGCCGTCCGGTAGGCCGGCTTGGCGGCGGTGACGGCGCGGCTGCCGCCACCGGGGACGAACAGCCGGTAGAGGCCGTCACCGGTGCGCGGGTCGCCGGTGGTGGCGGTGGTCGGCGCCGAGGGGCCGTGGGCACCGCCGCGCACCACCGCGCCGACCAGTCCCCGTCCGGTGTTGGCGTCGGTGACGGTGCCGGTGACCACTCCCCCGCGCACGGGGGTGAGGATCCGCCGGCTGACCGTCACGTCGTCGACGGCCCAGAGCATGCCGGGCCCGGTGAAGTGGAAGCGCAGCCGCACCGCGCGCTCGCCGGCGTAGGCGGTCAGCGGGACGTCGACGCGGCCGCTGCTCCACAGTTGGTCCTGGTGCCACACCGTCGTCCAGGTCCTGCCGCCGTCGTCGCTGACGTCGACGTCGCCGCTCTGTTCCGCGGAACCCTGGTAGTCGGTGGCGAAGGCCAGCGCGGGATCGCCCGTGTCGCTGAAGTCGTAGGCGGGGCTGATCAGTTGGGTGTCCAGTGCGGTGTCCCAGCCGGCGTGGTCGTTGTCCGCGACGGCGAAGGCGCCCGAGCCGCCCGTAGTGTTGCCGCGGCCGCCCGGATCGTCGAACGCCCAGCCGTGGGCGGTGCCGGGGGCGTCGGCGACGCTCCAGCCCTCGGGTGCCCCGGCAGTGGAGTCGAAGGGCTGCGTGTCGAGGGTGCGCACCGTCAGGCGGTAGGCGGGGTTGCCGGTCGCCCAGGTGTCCGCGGGCAGCGCCAGGCGCAGGCCGCGGTCGGCGGATCCCACCGTCACCTGCCGTACCAGGGACCGGTAGTGGGAGTCGTCGCTGACGACCCGGAGGGTGTAGGTGTGGTTCTCGGGGAGGTCGAGGCGGTACGCGCCGGTGGAGGCGTCGGACCAGACCGGGGCGCCCGGGACGCCGTCCACGGTGATCTTCGCGTGGAGCGGCCAGCCGTGCCCGGAGCCGTCGGTGACGGTGCCCGAGACCCGGTGGGTCGGCAGTTTGCGCAGGACGACGTCCCGGGGCAGCGCCGCGCCGTCGGTGACGTCGACGTCCGCGGCCTGCCCGGGCGCGTAGCCGTACGCCTCGACCCGGACGTCGTGCCGGCCGGCGGGCAGCGGCAGGCGGTAGCGGCCGCGGGCGTCGGTGGTGGCGCGGAAGATGCCCGCGGTCACCACCGCCGCGGGCACGGGCGCGCCGCTGCGCCGGTCGGTGACCGTGCCCGTCACGGTGCCGTGCGGCCCCATCCGGAAGGCCCCCGCGCCGTCGGGGGTGCCCAGGCCGGTGGGCCCGTCGTAGCCGGGGCCCGCGGTGCACAGGTACGCCGGGGAGCACCGGCCGTTGGCGCCGGAGGTGACGTCGTGCAGTCCGGCGCCGCCGGAGGCGTACGGGTAGGTGTTGGGGTAGGTTCCGGCGACCGGGGCGTCGGCGGTGGCGTAGACGCCGGCGATGATCGGCGCGGAGGCGCTGGTGCCGCCCGCCACGCCCCAGCCGCCGCTGTAGCTGTCGTAGACGGCGACACCGGTGGCCGGGTCGGCCACGGCGGACACGTCGGCGACCGTGCGCCCCGGGCAGCCGGTGTCCTTTTGGAAGGCGGGCTTGGGCTCGTAGCGGGAGCAACCGGAGCCGGTTCCGGCCCCGTCGTGGCTCCACACCGACTCCGCCCAGCCGCGGGCGGTGCCGGCGTCCCGGGTGAGGGTGGTGCCGCCGACCGCGGTCACGTGGGGGGACGCGGCCGGGTAGGCGACGCCGTAGCGGGAGTCCCCTGACGAGGCGACGACGGCGACACCGGGGTGGTCGTAGTGGACGTCGGCCGCGGACTCACCCGGGTCCTCGGGGAAGAACGCGTAGTTGGAGCCGTAGGAGTTGGAGACGTATCCCGCGCCGAGCGCCACGGCCTGGTCGACGGCGGCACCGAGGTCGTCGATACCGGCGGAGTCGGCCTCGACGAGCAGGATCCGGGCGTTCGGGGCGACGGCGGAGACCATGTCCAGGTCGAGGGAGATCTCCCCGGCCCAGCCGGGGTCGGGGTCCGGGTACTGGGTGCCGCCGCGCTGGTCGACCTTGGTGAAGCAGCCGTCGGCGGTGGTGCAGGCGGGCAGCCCGTACTGCGCCCGGTAGAGGGCGAGGTCGGCCTCGGCGTTCGGGTTGTCGAAGGCGTCGACGACGGCGATGGTCCGGCCCGCCCCGCCGTCGGCGGGCAGGCCGTAGGCGCTGCGCAGGTCGGCGGGCCCGAAGCCCTCCGGGTCCTGCCCGACCGCCGGCGCGCCCTTGCGCGCGGGAACGTCGGTGCGGCGCAGTCCGAAGCAGGTGAACTCGTGCGGCTTGGGCGTACCGCAGAGCGGCTCGACGTGGCCCCCCGGCGTCTGCGCGGACGTGGGCGGCGCCGTGGTCCGCGCGCCCTCTACGGCCAGGGCCTGGGCGGGGACGCCGAGCGCAGCGAGGACGGCGGCGCTCAGCAGCCCGGCGCCGAGGGACAGCCGTCTGCGCCGGCGGGGCGGACGGCTCGGGAACATGGACAAATCGCAACTCCTGTCGGCATCCTCGGGCGGCGGCACACACCGCCCCCGGATGGGTGAGTTGCGCGAAGTCCGGCGGAAGTTCCGGGTCCGGCCGGGGAATTTCCCGCGAACCGCGGTCCCGGACGTCTCAGGCCGTGTCCACCAGCCACTGCCGGACCTGTCTGCGCGCCTTGTGCAGCCGCGACTTCACCGTCCCGAGCGGGATGCCGAGGCGCTCCTGGATCTCGCGGTACTCCATCTGGCAGATGTCGCGGTACACCAGCGGTGCGACCAGTTCGGGGCCGGTCGCCTCCAGCCGCTCGAGGGCCTCCAGCAGGTCGAGCCGGGTCCCGGCGACCACGCTGGTCCTGCGCGGATCGGGCGTGTCGGCCTCGGCCGCGGACAGGGGCTGCTCGGCGCGTCGCCGTTTGAGTTCGCGGTACTTCTGGCGCGAGCAGTTGGCGACGACCGTGTACAGCCAGGTGTGGAAGAGGCTGCGCCCCTCGAAGGAGCCGATGCTGCGCGCGACTTGGAACAGCACGTCCTGGGCGGCCTCCTCGGCGTCCTCGCGGTGGGGCAGGAAGCGCCCGCAGCGGCGCAGGACCTCGGGCCGGATCCGCGCGAGGAGCAGTTCCAGGGCCGCGGCGTCCCCGGCCGCCGCCCGCGCGGCGAGCTCCTCCGTCTCCTGGGCGGGCGTCACAGGGGTCCTCCTCGGTCCTTCTCGGGGTCGGTGCATGATAGGCACATGCCCCCACCTCAGCAGATCGGCCGCTACCGGCTGGTGCGACCTGTCGGTTCCGGGGCGTTCGCGATGGTGTGGCTGGCCCATGACGACTCGCTCGACGCGCCCGTCGCCGTCAAGGTGATGGCCGAGAACTGGGCGTATCGCCTGGACCTGCGCGAGCGCTTCCTCTCCGAGGCCCGGCTGCTGCGCAAGGCCGCGTCCAGCCGGCTCGTGCAGGTCTTCGACATCGGGGAACTGCCCGACGAGCGGCCGTACTTCGTGATGGAGTACGCCGACGGGGGCACCCTGGACGACCTCCTCGGCCAGGGACGGCGGCCGGCCCTGGCCGAGGCGCTGCGGCTGACAGCGGAGGCCGCCCGCGGTGTCGCGGCGCTGCACGAGGCGGGCGTCGTGCACCGCGACATCAAACCCTCGAACGTGCTGATCACCGGGGCGCGGGAGGGTCAGGAGCGGGTGCTCGTGGCCGACCTCGGCCTGGCGAAGGCTCTCGCCCAGGCCTCCGGTCTGACGATGGCCGCCGGTTCGGCCGGTTACATGGCGCCCGAACAGGCCCGCCCGGACGGGGGCATCGACGTGCGCGCCGATGTGTACGGCCTGGGTGCCCTGCTGTACCACCTGGTCACGGGCTCGGTGCCCGGCCCCGCGGGCAAGGTCGTACGGCCCAGCCGAGTGCGCCCGGACGTCCCGGCGGCCGTGGAGCGGGCGGTGCTGCGCGCCCTGGAGCCGGACCGGCGCAAGCGCTGGCCCAGCGCGTCGCGCTTCGCCGACGAGCTGGACGTGCTGGCCGCCCGGTCCGCCGGCCACGAGGAAGGCCGGCCGCGGCGGCGGCGTGGGCGGTCCCTGGTGATCGCCTTGTGCGCCGCGGCGCTCACGGCCGCCGGCGCGGGTCTCGCCGCCTCGCGTTCCGGGGCGCCTCAGAAGGCGCCGCCGACGACGGTCAGCGACGCCACCGGCCGGATCCGGGTGGAGGTCCCCGCGGGCTGGGGCCGTGAACTCGTCCGCGGCGGCTGGAGCCCCGGGGTGCTGGGGCTTCCCGACGCCCATGAGCCGGCCCTCCTGATCGCCGGGGACGTGAGGAGCTGGCAGGACCTGGGCTCCGGCGTCGACGGCGTGTTCGTCGGGCTGAGCGAGCGGGGCGACCTCACCGCGCGGGTGGGTGCCATCCGGCACGGCGGCTGCCGCTACCGGGGCAGCCGCGGCTACGGGACCGAAGGCTCGCCGGGATGGAGCGGGCGGGTCCGCCACTGGACCGGCTGCGGCGCGGAGGGCGGCTCGATCGACGAGATCAGCCTCACCCGGGCGGGTGCCGCGCAGCCCCAGGTGTACGTGCAGGTCCGGCAGGACGGCGGCCCCGACCTGACCGACGATGTCCTCGGCGGTCTGCGGATCACCGGGTGAGCCACGCCACGGATCGCCGAGAACTTCTGCCGCCCGCGGTGCATCTCACCAGGAGTACAGGATGCGGACCCGGCACAGGCACCAGGCGGCGCCCTGCCGAGGAGGACGGAGACATGCACGTGGCCCAGCACGAGGCAAGGCCCATCGAGCGGCTCGACCGGAGCGCGACGCCGACCGGCCGGCGCACCGGCCGCAGCGCAGTCGTCCCGCTGCTCGCGGGCGGGCTCGTCCTGGCGGCGGCCCTGACCGGCTGTGGGGGCGGCGGGAACGGCACCGCGAGCGCCCCGCAGACCCTCCCCGGCCCGGCCGGTCCGGCGAGCGGGGATCCCGCGAGCAGCGGACCGCCGACCTCCACCACGCCCTCCGAGGACACCGCCGGCTCCGCCCCCGCGGCGCACCCGCCGTCCCCCACCGCCTCCACTCCGCCGCAGGCGGGCGGGCGCTGCCGCACCTCGGACCTCAGCGCGTCGATCGGCCGCAACGACCCCGGCGCGGGCCAGGAGAACTTCCCGGTCGTCCTCACCAACCGCTCCGCTCGCACCTGCACGGTCTACGGGTTCCCGGGCGTGGCCTTCGTCAACGCCGCCGGGGAACAGGTGACCGTGGACCCGGAGCGCGCCACGGGTCAGCCGGCACGGCGGGTCTCGCTGGCACCGGGGGCCAGTGCCTGGTCGGCGATGTCCTTCTCCAATCCGGCCGTCACGGGCGTGACCACGGTGACCCCGGCGGCGGTGCTGGTCACCCCGCCGGACGAGACCGTCTCCCTGAAGGTGCCGTGGACCGGCGGCAAGGTCTCCAACACCGGCAAGGCGTCCGTCCCCCGCCTGGGGCCCTTCCAGCCGGGCAGCGGACCCGCGTGACGGGTGCGGCGCGGCTCATCGCCGCCGGGCGGCCCCGAAGAGCCGGCCGAGGGGGCCTTCGTGGAGGCCCTCGCTGGTGAGGGCGTGGTAGATGATCACCGCGGCGATGCACACCAGCCCCACCACGGGGGCGATGAACCAGCCGCCGATGCCGCAGACCACGTACAGGACGAGGCCGGTCAGCGGCCGGGTCCGCTGCGAGCGGAGGTAGCCGCGCGACACACCGCGCTCGAGCAGTTCCGGGTGGTCGCACAGATAGCCGAACACCCCCCACCACGGCGCCGACATGACGGCCGCGACCAGCGCGTACAGGACGACCGCGACGCGCTGGTCGTGACGGTCCCCCGCATCGCCGAACGCGTCACCGAGGACCGCGGTGGGGAACGGCACGATGACGGCGCTGAACAGGATGGCGAGGTTGATCCACAGCAGGCCGACGTCCATGCGGCGGATCAGGCGGAAGAGCCCGTGGTGGTTGAGCCAGATGACGCCGACGTAGACGAACGAGACGAGGAACGCCACGTACGCCGGCCACTTGCCGGCGAGCCCCGGCACGAGTTCGCCGGGCCCGTGGTCCGGATCGTAGAGGTCGAGGACGAGCAGCGTGATCACGATGGCGAAGACGGCGTCACTGAAGCCCTCGACCCGGCTGGTGTCCGCCAGGCGCATGCCGTCGTCGGCGGCCGGGCCTGACGGAACATCACGATCCGGTGGGTTTGCCATGGTGTGATCGTAGGCGCCGGGGTACGGAGGCGGCGGAGGCCGCGCAGCATGTCGGTGGTGGGGGCGCTGGCGCGGGATTCTCGCTTTCTTCGCTGGTCATTCGAGGTGCGCATGCCCCATCGGTGGCGATTCGCCGCGGCGTTGATCAAAGATGGACCGATGGATTACAGCTTCGAGGTTGTCATCGTGCCGGTGAGCGACGTCGACCGGTCGTCGGTGTTCTACACGGAGCGCGCCGGCTTCGCCCTCGACGTCGACTACGCGCCCGGCGACGGCTTCCGCGTCGTGCAGCTGACGCCGCCGGGATCGGCGTGCTCGGTGCAGATCGGGGTCGGTCTCACCGATGCCGTCCCGGGGTCTTTGCGCAACCTCCACCTGGTGGTCGATGACGTCGAGCGGGCCCGCCGGGATCTCGCCGAGCGGGGCGTGGCGGTCGGCGAGGTCCGGCACAAGTGGCCCCTCGACGGGTGGAAGGGCGGTTTCCGGCCCGGGCCGGACCCCGAGCGCCGTGACTACGCCAGTTTCGTCGGCTTCGCCGACCCGGACGGCAACACCTGGGTGGTGCAGGAGCGCGGTTTCCACCGGACGGCGTGAAGCCAGGGCGTACCACCGCGGAGAGAGCCGGGCGATTTTCGGCTTATGGACGTTTCGAACAGTTCGGATAGATTTTAGACATGGCGACACTGCGGGCGCTGGAGTGCCTGGTGGCCCTGGTCGACGAGGGTTCGGTCACACGGGCCGCGGCCTCCCTGCACATGTCCCAGCCGGCGCTCTCCCACCAGATCGCGGCGCTGGAGCGGGAACTGGGCACATCCGTGGTCGAGCGGCTGGCCCGCGGCGTGCGGGTGACGGCGGCCGGCCGTGCCGCGGCCGAGGAGGCCCGGATCGCCCTGGCGGCCGCGACCCGGGCCGTCCGGATCGGACGGCAGGTCGGCGCGGGCAGCGGCGGGCGGCTGCGGATCGCCTGCGCGGAGACCATGACCGCGTGGCTCCTCGTACCGGTACTGCGCCGCTGGCGCTCGCGCCGGCCCGAGGTCCGGCTGGAGCTGGCGGAGTTCAGCAGCGCCGACCGCATGGTGGAGCACCTGATGAACGGCGCCACCGACCTGGTGGTGGGACCGGAACCCACCGCGACCACGGCCCACGCGGAGGTGCTGGGGCGGGAGGAGATGGTGGTGGTCACCTTCCCCGGCCACCCCTTCGCCGCGCGGGCGTCGGTCGCGGTCAAGGAGCTCGCCGACGAGCCCTTCGTCCACTACGACCCGGACAACGGGATGGCGGTCTGGGTGGACCGGTTCGTCACCTCGCACCAGGTGACCCTGAGTCCCGTGCTGCGCACGCGCAGTCCGCGCACCGCCGCCCAGCTCGCGGGAGCGGGCATGGGGGTGAGCCTGGTGCCGGTGTCGGCCCTGGCCGGCCGTCCCGCGGCGGTGGTCCGGCGGCTGGAGCCCCGCGTCCACCGCGACATCGTGGCCCTCACGATGACGCCCTCGGACGCCCTGGTCCGGCGGTTCATCGCCGACCTGCGCAGCCGGGGGCTCCCGAACGTGGACACGGCCGCCGCGCTCCCGACCGCATAGCCCCGCCCGCCCCCGCCGTCGTCGGTGGCCGCCCCCACAACAGCAACCGATCACAGCGCCGAGGAGGTCAGAGATGACCCGCACCGTCCACTACCGCACCACCGAGGTCAACGGCCTGGAGGTCTTCCACCGGGAGGCCGGTGACCCCGGGGCACCCGTCCTGGTGCTGCTCCACGGGTTCCCGACGAGCTCGCACATGTTCCGGAACCTGGTCCCCGCCCTCGCCGACCGCCACCACGTGATCGCCCCCGACCACATCGGCTTCGGCCAGTCGGCCATGCCGGCGGCGACGGACTTCCCGTACACCTTCGACGCCCTCACCGAGGTGACCGCCGGGCTGCTCGAACAGCTCGGCGTGGACCGCTTCGCCGTGTACGTCCAGGACTACGGCGCCCCCATCGGATGGCGTCTGGCGCTGGCGGACCCGCGGCGGATCACCGCTGTCGTCAGCCAGAGCGGCAACGCGTACACGGAGGGGTTCGTCATGCCCTTCTGGGACGGGCTGTTCGCCTACGCCAAGGACCCGAACCCCGAGACGGAGGCGCCGGTGCGCGGCGTGCTGACCCTGGAGGCCACCCGCTGGCAGTACCTGAACGGGGTGGCCGACCCCAGCCTGGTCAGTCCCGACAACTGGGTCCACGACCAGGCGCTCCTGGACCGGCCGGGCAACGCAGAGATCCAGCTGTGCCTGTTCCGCGACTACCCCCGCAACGTCGACATGTACCCGGCGGTCCACCAGTACTTCAGGGACTCCCAGGTCCCGCTGCTGGCCGTGTGGGGCGAGCGCGACGAGATCTTCGGGCCCGACGGTGCCCGCGCCTTCCGGCACGACCTGCCGGACGCCGAGGTGCACCTGGTGGAGTCCGGGCACTTCGCGCTGGAGAGCCATCTGGAGCCCATCACGGAGTACATCCGGGGCTTCCTGGACCGGGTCCCGGTCTGAGCGGCGGGTCGCCGCCCCGGGCCGGCAGTTCATCCGGCCGGGGTGCGGCCGGAACGGTTGCGTTCGTAGTGGCGTGCGACGCGGGTCCGGTTGCCGCAGATGTTGCTCGCGCACCACTTGCGGCGCCTGTTCCCCGCGAGGAACAGCATCGAGCACTCCGGGTTGGCGCAGCGCCGCAGGAGCCGCAGCCGGTCGGGGCTGCCCAGCAGCGCGACGGCCTCGGCCGCGATCACGGCGAGGGCGGCGTTCCCGCCGTACTCGGTGTGCCGCCGGACGGTCTCCCGGAGTCCTTCGCCGGTGACGACGAGCCGGGGGCTGACGGGCGCGGAGGAGGCCGCGGCGTTGATGTCCTCCACCGCGGCGGGATCCACCGGCCGGCCCTCCAGGTGCGCGTCGAACGCCTCCCGGACGGCCGCGCGGAGCCTGCGGGTCGCCACCGGATCGGGGGCGGGGCCCGGCGGGAGCCTCCTCGCCTGGATCTCCCACCAGGCGGCGGCCGCGGCAGGGGTCCCGATCAGGTCGGCGGCCGGCTCCCGGGCGATCTTCACCGTGTCGGCGAGGTCCAGTACGACCAGGGGCTCCCCGCCCATGGGGAAACCCGCGGCCTGCAGTTCCTCGATCCCCACACGAACGCCCACAGATGAAAGATATGCATTAGGGCCCCGGGAATCCAGCGAATCCCGGACCGTCGAAGTACGACGTGATCGCCTCCAAAAGACGAATCCTTGATCGCTTGTTCCGCGTCACTAACGGTTCTAGCGTCGAAGTATCCATTACAACGGCCGACGAGGAAGGAAGAGCCATGGGACTGTCCTGGCAGCAGGGACCGCTCTCCACCACCCGGATCGGACACTTCCTGGTGCCCGATCCGCTCCCCGAGCGCATGCTCTTCGCCGAGCGCCTGCGACGCCGCATGCGGGTCCGGTTCGCGGACGAGTGGATCGCCGACAGCGAGGACGTGGTGCTGCTCCACGAGCCGGGCCGCTATCCGGTCGCGTACTTCCCGCGCTCCGACGTCCTGCCCGAGGCGCTGGTCGCCGGGGACCACGTCACGCGGCACAAGGACCTGGGGGACACCGCCTGGTTCGCGGTACGCGCCGGCGGCCGGACGGCCGAGCGCGCCGCCTGGGAACTGGTCGCGCTCCCGGAGCACGCGGGCGACCTCAAGGGCCGGATCGCCTTCGCCTGGCGGGCGATGGACGCCTTCTACGAGGAGGACGACCGCATCCTCGGCCACGCCGCGGACGTGTACCACCGCATCGACATCCGCACCACCTCGCGCACGCTGGAGGTCCGCTCCGAAGGCCGTGTCGTGGCCCGGTCCGAGCATCCCGTGGTGCTGTACGAATCGGGTTTCGCGCCCCGGTGGTACGTGCCGCGCGCGGACGTCGACGAGAGCGCGTTGACGCCCGCCGAGGACCGGACCTTCTGCCCGTACAAGGGGATCGCCGCCTACTACGACATCGGCGGTGCCCGGAAGGCGGCGTGGTCGTACCGCGACGCCTACCCCGAGGTCGGCCGCATCGACGACCTGGTCTCCTTCGAGCCGGACAAGGTCGAGGTCACCCTCGACGGCAAGCGGCTGGAGCCGGAGCCGGGCCAGCAGGTGATCCCCCACGGCGTGGACCGCGGCCTGGACGCCGACGAGGTCCGCGGCCGCTAGCCGCAGCGCCGGCGCACCCCCACACACGACGAGATCAAGGAGAGAGTCCCATGACGGCTTCCCTGCAGGACCGGACCGTCCTGGTGGTGGGCCGCGGCAGCGGCATCGCCCGGGCGGTCGCCGACGCGGCGCTCGCCGAGGGCGCGCGCGTCGTCGCCGCCGGGCGGACACCGGGCGACCTCGAGGACGCCTACAAGGGCACGGACGTCACCGTACGGCGGGTCGACCTCACCGACGAGGGCACGATCGCCGCACTCGCCGAGGACCTCGGCGGCGTCGACCACGTGGTCTCCACGGCGTCCGCCCGGGCCCGGGGGAAGGTGAGCGAACTGACCCCCGAGGCGATCCTCCTGTCCTTCCACACCAAGGTGGTCGGGCCGATCATGCTGGCCAAGCACTTCGCCCCGCGCATGCCCGAGGACGGATCCTTCGTCCTGTTCTCGGGCGTCGCCGCCCTCGAACCCGACCCGGGCTTCCTGGGGGTCGCCGCCACCAACGGCTCGGTCAACACCGTCACCCGGTCGCTCGCCGTCGAGCTCGCCCCGATCCGCGTCAACGCCGTGTCCCCCGGCACCATCGACACCGGCGCATGGGACGGACTGGGCGACGAGGGGAAGTCGCAGCTCTTCGCCCGCCTGTCCGGCAGCAACCCCGCCCGCCGGATCGGCACGCCGCAGGACGTCGCCCAGGCCGTGGTGTTCGCGATGACCAACACCTTCATGACCGGGGTCTCCCTCGCGGTCGACGGCGGCCAGCCGCTGGTGTGACGATGACCGATCGACGCCACTCCCCCTTCGTCCTCGACCCGGGCGGCCGGGCCCTGCACACCGAGAGCGCCGCGCTGCGTGCCCGCGGCGCGGTGACGAAAGTGCTGCTGCCCGGCGGCGTCGAGGCCTGGTCGGTGAACAGCCACGCCGCGCTGGAGCACCTGCTCACCGACCCGCGGGTGTCCAAGGACCCCCAACGGCACTGGCCGCGTTTCGCGTCGGGCGGGGTCACCCCCCAGTGGCCGCTGTACGCGTGGGTGGCGGTGCGCAACATGTTC
The DNA here is from genome assembly GCF_042733315.1 of Streptomyces sp. NPDC059718. NCBI lineage: Bacteria > Bacillati > Actinomycetota > Actinomycetes > Kitasatosporales > Streptomycetaceae > Streptomyces > Streptomyces sp. NPDC059718. The sequence goes on along the minus strand of NZ_JBHWGA010000041.1, from coordinate 37,480 downwards.
ACCGCCTACGGCGACGACCACCGCCGGCTGCGGCGGCTGGTGGCACCGGCGTTCACCCCGCGCCGGACCGCGGCGATGCGCCCGCGGATCCAGCGGATCGTCGACGCCACGCTGGACGGGCTGCCCGCCGCGGCGCGCGACGGGGTGGCCGACCTGCGCAGGCACTTCGCGTACCCGATCCCCGTACGGGTCATCACCGAACTGATGGGCGTGCCCGAGGGCGAGACGGCCACCGGACTGCGGGTGTGCATCGACAACCTCTTCACCACCTCCCTCGGCCCGGCCGAGGCAGCCGCCAACCACCGGAAGACCTACGCGCTGCTGGACGAACTCGTCGCCCTGCGCCGCAGGAAGCCCGGCGACGACCTGACCAGCGCCCTGATCGCCGCGGAGGAGGACGACGAGCACCTCACCGGCGCCGAGGTGACCGACACGCTGCTGCTGATCATCGCCGCCGGGCACGAGACGACGGTGAACCTCCTCGACAACGCCTGCTTCGCCCTCCTGACCTCCCCGGCCCAGCTCGACGCCGTCCGTGCCGGGCGGGCCACCTGGGGCGACGTGATCGAGGAGAGCCTGCGCCGGGACGCACCCGTCGCGCACCTGCCCCTGCGCTACGCGGTGGAGGACATCCACCTGGCGGGGACGACCATCGCCAAGGGCGACGCGATCCTCGCCTCGTACGCCGCCGCCGGCCGTGACCCCGGCCGGCACGGACCGACCGCAGACGAGTTCGACGTCACCCGTTCCGACAAGGACCACCTCGCCTTCGGGCACGGTGTCCACTACTGCCTCGGCGCCCCACTGGCCCGCCTGGAGGCCGCCGTCGCCCTGCCCGCGCTCTTCGCGCGCCACCCCGCGATGGCGCTGGCCGAGGAACCCGGCGCCCTGGAGCCGGTGACGTCGTTCATCTCCAACGGGCACGTCCGGCTGCCGGTCACCCTCACCTGAGCCGCCCGGGGCCGCCCGGCGCGAGGACGTCCAGCTGCCGGTCGTGGAGCCTGCTGAGCAGCAGCAGCGACAGCACGGCACCGACCAGGGCGCAGAACATGTCCCACTGGGTGTCCCAGACGTCCCCCTGCGTGGCGAGGAACGCGTCCGCGGCGTCCCCGCCGATCAACGCGGCCCACCACTCCAGCAGTTCGAAGAACGCGCTGAACGCCATGCAGGCGCAGACGGTGAGTGGCGCCAGCCAGCGGCTGCCGCGCAGCGGGGAGGTGCGGACGAGGATCTCGCGGACGAGCACGGCGGGGACGAAGCCCTGCATGAGGTGGCCGATCCGGTCGTACGGGTTGCGCGACAGGTCCAGGGTGTCGCGCAGCCACTCCCCGAACGGGACCTGCGCGTAGGTGTAGTGACCGCCCACCGACAGGACGAGGGCGTGCAGGGCCAGCAGCGCGCACAGCAGCCCGGTCAGCGGGAACCGGCGCCGCAGGGCGACCGCGAGCGGCAGCCCGATCACGATCCAGAAGGTCTCCAGCACCCATGTGCCGCGCTCACGGGGATGGATTCCGGACACCACGAGGGCGGTGAGCGCGAAACCGGCGGCCAGCACGGGCAGCCCGACGCGCCGGACGGGGACGGTGAGGTCTGTCATGTCCACCAGGGTCGCGGGGCGCGGCACACGGGCGCATGAGTACGCCTACTCAATCCTGAGACGCGGCTCACACCGGACCGTGTCACTGGCCTCCGGGCTGCCTCGTCCCAAGGGGTGGAGCCGTGGACGACACGGACGGCGGACACCGGAGGAGCACACCATGGACGCGCGACTGGACTACCTGGCCGACCCGACCGCGGGCAAGGCCTTCAAGCACTTCATGGCGGTGGGCAGGTCGTTCAAGGAGTCGTCGCTGCCGGCCGCGACGCAGGAACTGGTGGCGCTGCGGGTGAGCCAGATCAACGGCTGCGGCGCCTGCGTCGACATGCACACCAAGGAGGCCGCCGCCGCGGGCGAGACCCCGGTGCGGCTCCACCTGGTCGCGGCATGGCGGGAGGCCGCGGTCTTCACCGAGGCCGAACGTGCCGCGCTGGAGCTGGCGGAGGAGGGCACGCGGGTCGCGGACGGCGGCGGCGGAGTCGGCGACGAGGTGTGGGCGCGCGCCGCCCGGCACTACGACAAGGAGCAGCTCACCGCCCTGGTGATCCTGGTCTCGTTCATGAACGCCGTGAACCGGCTGAACGTCATCGCCCGGCAGCCGGCCGGCGACTACGAGCCCGGGCGGTTCCACTGAACACGACCAGGGGAAGGGGATCCGGCATGGGCAAGGTGGAGGAGTTCGAGGAGCTGCGGCCGCTGCTGTTCTCGATCGCCTACCGGATCCTGGGCAGCGTGGGCGAGGCCGAGGACGCGGTGCAGGAGGCGTGGCTGCGCTTCGACGGCTCGCCGACCCGGCCCGTGTCGGCCAAGGCGTTCCTGTCGGCCACGGTGACCCGGATCTCGATCGACGTGCTGCGCTCCGCGCGGGTGCGGCGGGAGGCGTACGTCGGGCCGTGGTTCCCCGAGCCGCTGCTGAGCGATCCGTACCAGGATCCGGCGCGGTCGGCGGAGCTCGCCGACTCGGTGTCGATGGCCGCGCTCCTGCTGCTGGAGCGGCTCAGCCCGCTCGAGCGGTCGGTGTTCGTGCTGCGGGAGGTGTTCGGTTTCGGCTTCGACGAGGTCGCCCAGGCGGTCGGGCGCTCGGAGGCGGCGTGCCGTCAGCTTGCGGTGCGGGCGCGACGGCACATGGAGGCGGGGCGGCCGCGGTTCGCGGCGGACCGCCGGGCACGGCAGGAGCTGGCGCGGCGCTTCTTCGACGCGTTGAAGGACGGCGACGTCGACGCGCTGCGGGACCTGCTCGCCGCCGACGTGCAGCTCGTCGGCGACGGTGGCGGCAGGGCCCCGCAGCTGGCGCGGGCCGTCGTCGGCGCGGAGAACGTGGCCCGGGTGCTGGGCACGGTCTTCCCCTGGCTGATCCGGATCGACGTGACGTTCGAGCCCCGCGAGGTCAACGGCCAGCCCGGAGCGGTCTTCCGCGACCGCGACGGCAAGGTCCTGCACACCCTGGCCCTCGACGTGCTCGACGGGCGGATCCAGGCCATCCGTACGGTGCTCAACCCCGACAAGCTCGGCCACCTCGGTCCGGTCGCCGACGCCTGGGCGGTGCACCGGGAGGTGAAGCGGGCGCGCAGGCAGGGGAACTGACGGCACGACCCGGTCGGGCCTGGTCGTCAGGGCCGGCGCGGCCCGATGAGCGCGGCCTCCAGGGCCTCACCCGTCATCTCGACGACGACGGCGGCGTCCCGCATTCCCGCCGGAAGGTGCGCGTACTCCTCGGCCCGGCACACGACGACGCCGTCGCCCGGGTCGAGGACGACCGCGCCGAGCCGGGAGACGAGTTCCGCGACGATCCCGAACACCCCGCCGGCGTGCGGGCCCGAGACCATGATGTCGCGCTCGCCGACGTAGACCTCGGCCTCACCGCCGTCCGCGGCCCGCACCAGGAAGTACACGCGGATCCCCGACAGCGTGCGGCTCCAGGACGGCCCGCACCAACGCGCCGTCGACGGGCACGGGCACCTCCGCACCGTCGACGAACGTGAAGATCAGCGGACTCCACCCCACGACGACCCCTCCCCGCTCAAAACCGCGTGCGCCGGCCGGGACGGGAACCTACCCTCCGGGCATGGGTCTTCGCCAAGAGCTTCCGGACGACGCCGAGTCCGTACGTCAGGTCCACCTGCGGGCCTTCGGCCACGACCACGGCCCGGTCGTGGCCGATCTGGTCGACACCCTGCGCGGGGGCGTCACGCCCGCGGACGGTCTCTCGCTGGTCGCCGAACACGACGGCCGGGTCGTCGGGCACGTGATGTTCACCCGCAGCCTCCTCGACGCCCCCCGGCGCCTGGTCGAGGTGCAGGTCCTCAGCCCGCTGGCCGTCCTGCCCGAGCACCAAGGGACCGGGATCGGCACGGCCTTGGTCCGGCACGGATTGCGGACGCTCGCCGAGCGGGCGGTCCCCGTCGTCTTCGTCGAGGGCGACCCCGCCTACTACGGGCGCCTCGGGTTCCTGCCCGGCGGCGACCACGGCTTCCGCAAGCCGTCCCTGCGCATCCCGGACGGGGCCTTCCAGGCGATGGCGCTCCCCGCGTACGAACCCTGGATGACGGGCACCCTGGTCTACGCCGAGGCGTTCTGGCGGCACGACGCGGTCGGCCTCCGCGACCCGGCAGCACGGGAGAACCACGTGCCGCGCGGCGACCGGTCGTCGACAATCCACCCTTCACCCTGATGACCGCCGGCAGGACGGAACGCGGCCCGTCCCCCCGGGCCTCGCTGACCGCGCTGGCCGGACGCGCCTACGGCGCGATCCCGCCCACGGCACTGGTCCTGCTCGGCATCGTCAGCGTCCAGGTGGGCTCGGCGTTGGCCAAGCACCTGTTCAGCGCGGTGGGCAGTTTCGGGACGGTCGCGTTGCGGCTGTTCTTCGCGGCGGCGGTGCTGATGCTTTTGTGGCGGCCGTCGCTGCGCATGGGCCGTCGCACGTGGATGGTGGTTCTCGGCTACGGCGTGACGCTCGGCCTGATGAACCTGTGCTTCTACCTGGCGCTGGCCCGGATCCCGCTGGGGATCGCGGTGACCGTCGAGTTCCTCGGCCCGCTGGCGGTGGCCCTGGCCGGATCGAGGCGATGGCTCGACGCGTTCTGGGCCCTGCTCGCGGCCGGCGGTGTGGTCCTGCTGATGGAGGGACGCGGCGAACTCGACCCCGCCGGCTTCCTGTTCGCCCTCGCCGCCGGGACGTGCTGGGGGCTGTACATCCTGGTCGGCGCGGCGCTGGGCCGCCACACCACGGAGGGCAACGGCCTGGCCCTGGGTATGGCCGTCGCGGCCCTGGTGGCCGTGCCGTTCGGCGTGGCCGACAGCGGAACGGCGCTGATCCAGCCGTGGGTCCTGGTCGCGGGGCTCGGCGTGGCGCTGCTGTCGTCGGTGATCCCGTACTCGCTCGACCTGGAGGCCCTGCGCAGGATCCCACCGCGCGTGTTCGGCATCCTGATGAGCCTCGAACCGGCGATGGCGGCCCTCATCGGCTTCGTCGTGCTCCACGAGTCGCTGCACTGGGTGCAGTGGATCGCGGTGCTGTGCGTGGTGGCCGCGTCGGCCGGCGCCGCCCGCGGCACCGACCCGGAGGCCTGACCGCCCCATCCGCCATCGCCACTGCGCCGACCGAGCCCCGCGCCGTCGCCGGCGCGGATCACGGTGAACACGTCGTCTTCGCGCTCTCGCCGCGGCTGGCGGCGAGGCCGGACGCCGTGGCGAGGGCGTCCACTGCCGGGTCGGGTAGCCGGCAGGGCGACGCCCGCCGTTCCCGGCCCGCGTGCCGGTCAGCGCGTGGGGACGGGGAAGAGCATGCAGCTGCTCGTGGCGTGGGCGAGCAGGCGGTCCGTCGCGTCGAACAGCTCGGCCTGGGCGAGGGCGGTGCGGCGGCCCTGGTTGAGGACGGTGCCGACGGCGCGGACCTTGCCGGTGTCGACGGTGATCGGGCGCAGGAACTTCAGGTTCAGGTCGAGCGAGGTGTAGCCCATGCCCTCCGGGAGGACGGACTGCACGGCGCAGCCGGCGGCCGAGTCGAGGAGGGTGGCGTAGACGCCGCCGTGGACGCTGCCGATGGGGTTGTAGTGCTCCTCCCCCGGTTCCATGGCGAAGACCGCGCGGCCCTCCTCGACCTCCTCCAGGGTGAACCCGAGGGTCGAGGCGATGGGCGGTGCGGGAAGGCGTCCGGCCAGCACGTCGCGGAGGAACTCCAGACCGCTCGTGCGGCCGACCGCGGCCGCGGAGACCTTGGGGTCCCCCCATTCGAACGTACGCGACCTCGCCATTGGACGTGCCCTCCCTGACCTACTGACTTCGACATCCGAAGTTAGCCAGTCGCACCTCTGGATGTCAATGCCGAAGCCAGCCTACGATGACCGCATGACCTGGCTGGAGACCGGTACCGAGAACTGCACGGTGCAGCGCACCCTCGACCTCGTCGGCGAGAAGTGGTCGCTGCTGGTGCTGCGCGACGCCATGAACGGGGTACGCCGCTTCGACGACTTCCGCCGTCACATGGGGCTGTCCGAGGCGGTGCTGGCGGACCGGCTGCGCAAGCTGGTCGCCGCGGGCATCCTGGACGCCGTCCCGTACCGCGAGCCGGGCAGCCGTACCCGCAACGAGTACCGGCTCACATCCAAGGGCTGGGACCTGTGGCCCGCGATGATCGCCCTCAAGCAGTGGGGCGACCGCTACACCGCCGACCCGGAGGGCCCGCCCCTGGAGGTCCGCCACCGCGACTGCGACGAGCCCGTCGAGGCGGTCGTCGTCTGCGCGGGCGGCCACGACGCGCTCGCCCCCCGGCAGGCCTACACCCGGCCCGGCGCCTCCGCCCGCATGCGGGGCTGAGCGGCGCGCGACGGCGATGGGTCACAAAGGCACCGCGTCCTCGTGGTCGCCGTGGTGGGCGTCGACACCCTCTCCCCCGAACCCCCGTGTCCCCCGCCGAGGGCGTCGACGTCCAAGCCACCGATCGGGACACTCCCCCGGTCCCTGATGGCCCACGAGCGCGAAGCCGGACAGGACCGGGCATCCCCGCCCTCTCCCGCTTCGTGCACCGGCTCCGTTCCCGGCGCCGTGACGATGCTGGCAGGGCAGGTGGCCGGTACACATTGCCGGTTCCCGGCAGTCTTGACGCCTTGTTGACGGCCTGTTGACGGCGCAACCTTTTGCGCTAGAGCGGTTGGTCGGGCCAGCCGAGCAGCCGGGCGCCCATCGCCGCGGTCTCCAGGGTGTAGCGGTGCAGCGGATCGCCCGGGTCGTAGCCGGTCAGCACCTTGATCCGCTCCAGGCGGTACGTGAACGTCCGCACCCCGAGGCCCAGTCGACGCGCCGCCTCCGCGTTGACGTGCCCGGCCTCCGCATGCGCGGTGATCGTCTCCAGCAGCGGTCCGGCCCCGCCCCGGGCCTGCTCCAGCGGCCCCAGCACGGCGCGGACGAGGTCGGCCATGGCGGCCCGGTCCCGCATCAGCACGGGGAAGACCAGCAGTTCCTCGGCGCGCAGCACGGGCGGATGCAGGCGCAGCCGGTCGGCGACGTCCAGTGCCCCGAGGGCCTCCTCGTAGCTGCGCACGATGCCGCTCGTGCCGGAGTGGGTGCGGCCGACCGCCACCCGGCGGGCCGCCCCGTACCCGGGCCCGGGGCGCAGCGCCGTGTCGGCGAACGCCTCGAAGACGGCACGCTCGCTGCCGGGGGCGATGCACACCAGCCGGCCGTCCTTTCCGGCCACCAGGACGTCGCGGTCGCCGAAGCGGCCCGCCAGTTCCCGCTCGATGCGCCGCACCGCGGGCTGGCTGTCCTCGTACGCGTCCACGCCGCGCGCCACCGCCACCGCGTGCCCGCGGCCCAGCCGCAGCCCGAACCGCTCGGCGCGCTCGGCGAGCCGTCCCGGGTCGCTGCGCCCGTACAGCAGGTCGTCGACGAACTCCCTCCGGGCCGCCTCCTCCTGGCGGACCAGGAGCCGCTGGGCGCGTTCGTGGCCCTCGCCAAGCGCGACCACCGCGGCGTCGAGGGCGGTCAGCACCGCCTCGCCGGCCCGCTGCACCTCGGTGGCGGTGTCTGCGGCAGCGACGCCCCGCAGCGAGCCCCACGCGTCGCGGGTCGCCGTCAGGTAGGCGCCGACGAGGTCGCGCAGCCCGTACCCCTGACCGCCCGCGCGCTCGCCGCAGGCGCGGAGCGCGTCCAGCTCGTCCCGTCGCAGCCGCCGGCCCGTCCCCGAGACCTCCCCCAGCACGCGTGCGTACGCCGTGAGTTCCTCCTCCGGTACGCCTACGCCCCGCATGGCCGCGTCTCCTCTCCAGGCACCCGTCGTTGCCGTCCCCCGGCAGCCTGGACCGTATCAACCCTGCCCGGTCCTGTGATCATCGCCCTCGCCTCGGACGGCGTACCGGACCGGGGCCAACTACCCACCCGCGCCGTCGACTTGACGTACGGCCGTTCGAGGGACGATGATCTCCGCACACTCCCCAGGTCTCCCCCCGTGGCCTGGGGAGTGCCGCGTTCAGGCGTCCGCACCTCCGGCGAGGAGGTCCCCGGAGGCGGTGCGCCGGTAGACCACGCGCCGGTCGACACGGGTGCCGGTGACCAGTCCGGCATCCCGCAGCACCGCCAGGTGGCCGCCGACGGTGCCGAGGGACAGGCCGAGGTGGGCGGCGAGTTCGCTGGTGGTGGCGGGGCGCTCCAGTTCGTGGAGGATCGCCGCGCGGCCGGTGCCGATCAGCCGTCCCAGAGCGGGCCCGGGTTCCGCGCGTCCCGCGGCCGCGGCGGCTCCGCGGGCCGGGTAGACCAGCGCGTACGACGCCGGCGGCGCCTCGCACAGCCACGTGCCCCGGGACACGGCGGCGACCGGTACGAACAGCATGCCCTCGTCGCCGACGACCCGGTCCGGGGAGCCCCGGTGGCTGAAGCGGATCGCGTCCGCGCCGACCCAGGCGCTGTGCCGGCTCATGTGCTCCAGCGCGCGCGGCCAGCCGTAGGCGGCGAGCAGCCCTGCCCGGTAGGTGACGTCCCGCTCCAGCAGGGCACGGCGGCGCGGCCAGTCGGGAGCGACGTGCGCGGTCCAGGTGCGCCCGAAGAGCTCGGCGGTCCTGGCCGCCCAGCCGCTTCCGGTCAGCCAGCCGAGGTCGTGCTCCTCCCAGCTGTGCGCCACCGACTTCTCCAGCTCGGCGCGCACCCGCGCGTCGGGCACCCGGGCCACATCGGCCAGTTCGCCGTCGATCGCGGTCCGCATGCCGCCCGCCGGCGGCAGGACGATGTGCGCCGGCATCCACTTCGTGGACGCCAGCAGCCGCACCAGGCCCTTCGCGAAGGGGTCGGCGTCGAGCGCGGCGCGGAACGCGCCATGGTGGCGGTCGTACCAGGAGGCCAGCCACGGGTCGCAGTACCCGGCGCCCAGCACGCGCAGCGACGCCAAGGTCTCGGCCAGCGGCGACAGGGCGAACCGGGACCGCGACAGGGCCAGCGGGCTCAGCCGCAACAAGGTCATCTTTCGCCTCCCGCCGAAACGATAGTGCCCCGCCCGGCGCCTCCAGCAGACTCCGCCCGTGCTCGCATCCCTTCCGCCGCACCGGGACTTCCGCTGGTTCCTCACCGCCCAGACGGTGTCCCTGCTCGGCACCGCGATGGCCCCCGTCGCCCTGGCGTTCGCGGTCCTCGACGCCTCGGCCGCCCTCGGCGACCTCGGTGTCGTCCTCACCGCGTACATGGTGCCGCTGCTGGTGTTCCTGCTCGTCGGGGGCGCCACGGCCGACCGTCTGCCGCGCCGCACGGTGCTGGTGGCGGCGAACCTCGGTTCGGCCGTCACCCAGGGCGCCGTCGCCGCGCTGCTGCTGACCGGGCGGTACGCCCTGTGGCCGGTGGCCGCGCTGGGGTTCCTCAACGGCGTCCTCGCCGCCTTCACCACGCCCGCGCTGCGCGGCATCGTGCCCGAACTCGTCCCCGGGGACCGGATCCGGCAGGCGAACGCGCTGCTGGGCTCGGCACGCAACGCCACGAAGATCCTCGGGCCGAGCCTGTCCGGGGTCCTGGCGGCGTCCGTCGGCGGCGGACCGGCCATCGCCTTCGACGCGCTGACCTACCTCCTCGCCGCCGGGTGCCTCACCCGCCTGTCGTCCCTCAGCGCCCCCACCGCCGCACGTCGTCCCTCGGGTCTGCTCGCCGACATCCGCGAGGGCTGGGCCGCGTACCGCCGGATCCGCTGGGTGTGGACGGTGTCGCTGTGCTTCTGCGTGGTCAACCTGGTGCAGGTCGGCACCTGGCAGATCCTGGGCCCGGTGCTCACCCGGCAGATCGCCGGCGAGGCCGCCTGGGGCTTCGTGCTCAGCGCACGCGGCGCCGGACTGCTGGTGATGAGCACGCTGATGTACCGGCTGGCGGCCCGTCACCTGCTGCGGCTGGGTGTGCTGGCGGGCGTGCTCGGCGCGCTGCCCCTGCTCGCGCTCGGTGCGCACCTGGGTGCCCCGTGGCTGATCGCCGCCGCCTTCACCGCCGGGCTGGGCTCGTCGGTCGCGGGCGTCGGCTGGGACACCTCCCTCCAGGAGCACGTTCCATCCGGCACCCTGTCGCGTGTGTCGTCCTTCGACGACCTGCTGTCCTACGTCGCCATTCCCGTCGGCCAGCTCAGCGTGGGGCCGCTCGCCGACCGCATCGGGGGGTTCCGGGTCGCCGCGGCCGCCGGAGCCGTGTACGCCGCCGCGGCCCTGGCCCCGATGGCCTCCGCGGCCGTACGCCGCCTCCCCCACGGCCGCCCGGCCGCCGCGCCCACCGACCCGGCCCCGGCGCCGCCGCCGCCCGAGCCGATCGGGCGTTGACCGCTCCGGCCGCGCGCGGGAAGGCGCTACGCGGCGCGCCACAGGGGCAGCGCGACTCGGTTGTGGCGGCTGCTCATTGCCTGCCCACGAGCAGCCCGCCGCTGTCAGCGCGCCGGCAGCAGGACACCCGGGTTGAGGATGCCCGCCGGGTCCAGGGCGGACTTGGCGGCGCTGAGGGCGGCGGCGAAGGGGTCGGGGCGCTGGGTGTCGTACCAGGGGCGGTGGTCGCGGCCGACGGCGTGGTGGTGGGTGATCGTGCCGCCGTGGTCGGCGATGGCCTGGGAGACGGCGGACTTGATGTCGTCCCACTGGGCGACCGTGCTGCCCCAGCGGCCCGCGGCGTACACGCCGAAGTAGGGGGCGGGCCCGTCGGGGTGGACGTGGCTGAACCGGCAGGTGACCACTCCGGTGCCGCAGGTGGTGCGGATCGCCTCGTTCGCGGCGTGGGTGACCGCCGCGTGGAGTTCCTCGAACCGGTCCCAGGTGCAGGCGGTCTCGAAGGTCTCCACGACCAGGGACTGCTGGGCCAGGGCGTCGCGCTGGTAGGGCATGCGGAGGAAGGACGAGCGCCAGGACCGGTCGGTCCCGGCGCCCCCGCCCGCGTCGGCGTCGCCACCCGCGCCGGTGTCGGTGTGCCGGGCCGGCTCGGGCACGTGGCCGCCGTGGTCGCGGCACAGTTCCAGGGCGCGGTCCATCCAGGGTCCCAACGGGTGGTCGGCGGACTCGAAGGCCAGGATCAGGACGCTGCCGCCCGTGGTGACGCCCGCGTTGACGAGTGCCTCGGCGGGGTCCAGCAGGCGGCAGTTCGACGGGTGGAGCCCGGACTGGGCCAGGGCGCGGGTGGCGGTGACGGCGGCCGTGAAGTCGGCGAAGTGGACGGAGGCGTTCGCCCGCCACCGGGGGCGTCGCTGAAGGCGCATCCAGGCCTCGGTGATGATCCCGAGGGTTCCCTCCGAACCGAGGAACATCCGGTCGGGCGAGGGCCCCGCGCCCGAGGCGGGCAGTCGCCTCGACTCGCCGGTGCCGGACGGGGTCACGACGCGCAGTGCCTGCGTCAGGTCGTCGATGTGGGTGTAGAGGGTGGCGTAGTGGCCGCCCGCCCGGGTGGCCAGCCAGCCCCCGAGGGTGGAGTACTCGAACGACTGCGGGAAGTGGCGCAGCGTCAGGCCGGAGGGCCGCAGCTGGTCCTCCAGATGCGGGCCGAGCACGCCGGCCTGGATGCGGGCCGACCGGCTCACGGGGTCGGTCTCCAGGACGCGGTCGAGGCGCTCCATGTCGAGCGTCACCGCAGGGCGTCCGTCGGGGAGGCGGGGTTCCACGCCGCCGACGACGGAACTGCCGCCGCCGAAGGGGATGACGGCGATCCCCTCGCGTGAGCACCAGTCGAGGAGGTCGACGACGTCCTGCTCGGTGCGGGGGCGGGCGACGAGGTCGGGGGCGTGGCGCAGGTCGCCGTGGAGGTTGCGGACGACGTCCCGGAAGGCCTTGCCGTGGGTGTGCGCGGCGCGGTCGTGCGGGGTGTGCGAGCACAGGTGGGCCAGCGACGGCGGGGCCTTGACCCGTACCGGCGGCAGGGCGAGGGAGGCGACGTCCGGAGGGAGGTGGACGGTGAGGTCGGCGTCCGGGAGCAGTCCGGCCACCCGGCCGGTCAGCGCGGTGCGTTCGGCGCCCCGCACCGCGTCCTCGACGGTGCCCCATCCCCACCACGACCGTGTGCCCGTGCGCGCCATGCGTGTCCCGCCCTTCGCCTCTCCTCGATATGACCCATGGGTAAATTACCACCGGGTCATATCGTTGGGGAGGGGTGAACTGACCTCGCGGTCAGTTCGTTGCCTACAATCACGGGCGTGGCGAGCGCGAGAACCCGTACCGCCGGGACCAAGGGCGTGCCCCGCGCCGAGCGCGAGGAGCAACTGCTGACCGCGGCCGTCGAGGAGTTCGGCCGCCGTGGCTACGGCGGTGCGTCGATGGCGGCCATCGCCGAGCGGGTCGGGGTCACCAAGCCGCTGCTGTACCAGTACTTCGGGTCCAAGGACGCGCTGTACGCCGCGGCCTTGGAGCGGGTCGCCGGTTCGCTGACGCGCACGCTGACCGACGCGCTGGTCCCGGGCGTCACCTCGCTGGGGACGCCGTTGTCCGTGCTGCGCGCGATCTTCACCACGCTGGAGGGGCAGCGCCACGCCTGGTTCGTGCTCTACGACCGGACGTTGCCCGCCACGGGTCCGCTGCGCGCGGCGGCCGAGCGCCACCGCGCCGCCATCGACGGGCTGGCGGCCGCGGGCAGCGCGGAGTTCCTCGCCGCCCGCGGGATCGGGGACCCGCTGGACTCCGACGCGCTCAAGCACCTGTGGACCGGCACCGTCAGCACCCTGGTCACCTGGTGGATCCACCATCCCGGCGAGTCCGCGCAGGCGATGGCGGAGCGCTGCCGGCGGCTGATCACCGCGATCGTCACCTGAGCCGCAACGCCCTGCCCCCGCCATGCGGACCGCTCAGAGGGTGACGAGCCGTACCGCCGCGAGGAGGGTCAGGCCGACGGTGACGCGCTCGAAGACCTTCGGGCTGATGCGGCTGATGGTCGCGCGGCCGGCGGCGGCCCCCGCCAGCACCGCCGGGGCGGCCATCGCGCCGAAGGCCAGCGTGTCGGGCGTGATCAGCCCCAGGGCCACGCTGAAGGGCACCTTGAAGGCGTTGAGCAGCAGGAAGAACCAGGCGCTGGTGCCGAGGAAGCCCAGCATCGGCAGCCCCACGGCCAGGAAGTACAGCGCCATGATGGGGCCCGCCGCGTTGGCCGTCATCGTGGCGAAGCCCGCGAGGATCCCGGCGCCCGCGGCGACGGCCCTGTGCTGGGCGACCGGGTCGTCCGGGCCCCGGCGCCGGCTCCACCAGTGGACGGCGAGCATCAGCAGCAGCAGCGCGCCGATGAGTTCCCGCATCCGTGTGTCGTCGATCCGGTCGACGACGAGCGCGCCCAGCAGCACCCCGGCCACCACCCACGGGAGGAGCCGCACCAGCCGCCCCCAGTCGGCGTGCCGTCGGTAGGCGGCCACGGCCACCACGTCGCCGACCAGGAGCAGCGGCAGCAGCACGCCGGTGGACAGCTTGGCCGGCAGCACCAGCGCGAACAGCGCCACCCCCACCGTTCCGGCCCCGGACACCCCGGTCTTGGAATAGCCGACGAGGAAGAGGGCGAGCAGCGCCACGGCCCACTGCGCCGGGTCGAGCGAGGGCATCAGGGCCGCCGGGGGACGGAGGGTACGAAGGTCACGCCATGTTCTTACCTGGCCCTCTCGCCGCCACCGCGACCGGGGTGGGTCCGGCGGCGCGGCCGCGCGCAACTGCGACCTGCTCGCGCCCGGTTGTCACCGAGGGTTCCCCGAGGGGCCGTCGTCGCGTGGGCCGCCCGTACCCGTGCGGGTCTGTGATGACATCAAGGACCGGGCCGCGCCAGGCGCCGCCCCCGGTGGAACCCAACGTCAGGAGAGCGTATGTCCGTCACAGCCACCGAACCGCGCGACAGGTCGCGCCGGGTGGGGCAGACCGCGCGGAGGGGGGCGGTGTTCGCCGCCGCCCTCACGCTGGTCGCCGTCGTCCCGACGACCGTCGCGGGGGCGCAGTCGCCCGCCGTTACCGGCACGCACGGGATCGCGTGGACGACGCAGCAGGTGGCGCCCGGTCTGCAGGTCCGCAGCGGCGTGCTGCGGGACCCCTCGGCCGCCGGGGTGTGGACGGTGACCGTGCAGGCCCCCGCCGTCAACCGGCTGACGGGAGCCGCCACGTGGGCTCCGCTGGGTGACCGCGCCTGGGCCGACGCGACCGCCGCGCGGCTGCGGGCGGCCGGGTTCGAGCCGCGGCTGGAGTCGGTGGAGTGGGACACCTACGCCGACACCCCGCGCGGTGTGATGGGCTGGCAGGTCCGGGTCGGCCGGTACGCCACGCAGGCCGAGGCGGGCCCGGCGAACACCGCGGTCACGGCCGCCGGTTTCCGTACGTCGACGGAGTGGACCGGTTACGACGGACGGCAGGCCGCCGACGGCGAGCACATCCACGTCGCCGTGGTGGACCCGGCCCGGCTGCGCGGGTCGGTCGAGGTGAGCGACGGCGGCAACGTCGCCGACCGGGAGAAGACCTCCGCGGTCGCCGGCCGGCTGGGGTCGCTGCTCGGCGTCAACGGCGGCTTCTTCATCACCTCGGACGCCGACGGCGTCCAGGGCACCGTCGCGGGTCTGTCCGCGGTGGACGGCCGGCTGGAGTCGATGGCGGTCGGCTCGCGTGCGGCGCTCGTCCTCGGCGACGGCGGGCGGCGGCCGCGGATCGCGGACCTGTCCACCACGGTCACCGTGCGGGCCGGCTCCGCCCAATACGCGGTGCAGGGCATCAACCGCGTGCCGGGCAAGGTCCGCAACTGCGGCCGCCCCGGCGGCGTCCCGACCGAGCAGCCCCGCCACGACACGACCTGCACCCTGGCCGACGACCTGGTGGAGTTCACCCCCGCCTTCCGCACGACGCTGCCCACGGGCACCGGTGTGCAGGTGCTGCTCGACGCGCACGGGACGGTGCTCTCCACCGGCGCCCGCGGCGGCTCCGTCCCCGAGCGCGGCTCGGTGCTGCAGGGCACCGGCGCGGCGGCGACGTGGCTGACCGAGCACGCGCGGAGCGGCAAGCGGCTGGTCGTGCGGGAGAGCGTCCGGGACGCCGAGGGGCGCCAGGTCAAGCTCGGTCCCGGCGACAGCATCGTGAGCGCGGCGCCCACCCTGGTCGAGGACGGCCGCGTCCACATCGACGCGACCACCGAGGGCACCTTGGACCCGCTGGACCTGTCGTTCGGTTTCGCGTGGTCCAACGTGCGCCAGCCGCGGACGATGGCCGGCATCGACCGGCGGGGCCGTCTGCTGCTGGTCACCGTGGACGGGCGGCAGCCCGGGGTGAGCGAGGGCTTCACCCTCGGCGAGGCGGCGCGGTTCATGCGGTCGCTGGGCGCGGTGCAGGCCCTCAACCTGGACGGCGGCGGCTCGTCGGCGATGGTGGTCGGGGGCGCCCTGGTCAACGTCCCGTCCGACGCGACCGGTGAGCGCGCCGTCGGCGACACGATCCAGGTCCTGCCGGGTCGCCGCGCCCAGGACTGACACGGGCCGGCACCGCCAGGCCGCCCCTGACGACCTCCGACCACCCCGGGCCGCGCTCCGGGGTGGTCGGCTGGTCCGTCCGGCCGGAAGGACGACCTTCCTTCCCTTTTGCCCCGGTATGATGCGCTTCGTGATCATGTCCGGATGGCCGCGGCGCCGACGCGCCCGCCTCGACGGCCGCTGGGAGGCTCCCTGGCTGTCCCCGGTGATCCTGAGCGTGCTCATCGCCGCCCTGGCGTTCGCCACCCCGCGCGAGATCGCGATCAGCCGCCTGCTGCCCGTCGCGCCCGCCCTGGCCGCCGCGATGTGGCCGGTGCTGCCGACCGTGCTGCTGGGCGCGTTCTGCCTGCTGGTCATGGTGGGCCTGAGCTTCGTCTACACCGACCTCGGCACCCCGTACACCGGGGCCGCGATCGTCGCGGTCACCCTGGCGGCGGCGTACGCCAGCCACGTGCGGATCCAGCGCGAGGAGGCGCTCTTCCACGCCCGGACGGTCGCCGACGCGGCGCAGACGGTACTGCTGCGGCCGCTGCCGCGGCGCATCCAGGGCCTGGAGATCGAGTCGCTGTACCTGGCGGCACAGGAGCAGGCGCGCATCGGCGGCGACTTCTACGAGGTGGCCGACACGTCCCACGGCGTGCGGCTGCTCATCGGCGACGTGCGCGGCAAAGGGCTGTCCGCCGTGGGCGCGGCCTCCGCGCTCAGCAGCTGCTTCCGCGAGGCGGCGCACGACGAGCCGGACCTGCGGGGCATCGTCCGCCGTCTGGAGACCAGCATCATCCGGCACAGCTCCGGCTATCCCGGCCCGGACCTGCCGGAGCGCTTCGCCACCGCCGTGATCGCCGAGATCCCGCACGGCGGCGGCCGCCTGCGACTGCTCAACTGCGGGCATCCTCCGCCGATCCTCATGCACGCCGGCCGCATCCGGGTGCTGGAGCCGACCGCCGCCTCCGCACCGCTGAACCTCGCCGACCTCATCGGGGACACGTACGCCGTGGACACCCACGCCTTCACCGCCGGCGACCAGCTGCTGCTCTACACCGACGGCGTCACCGAGACCCGCGACCGCGCCGGGGCGTTCTTCGCGCTGCCGGACTGGCTGCGGCGCCAGGGCCCCGCAGCGCCCCGCGAACTGCTGGACCGGCTGCACCGGGAACTGGTGCACTACAGCGGCGGGCGGCTGGAGGACGACATCGCCGCCCTGGCCCTGCGCTCGCCGCGCGTCGTGAGCCGCGACGCCCCCTAAAATCCCTGTCGCGCGGACGCGGCCCGGCCCTACGCTCACCGCCATGCCACGACCTCACGGATTCTCCTACCGCCGGAGCGGCGACGGCACCGTGGTCGTCACCCACGGCGCGCACACCGCCGCCGTCCTGCGCGGGGAGCGCGCGGAGCGGTTCCTGGAGGAAGTGGAGCGCGGTGACGCCCAGCTGGTGATGGCCCGCTGGACCGGCAACTACAAACGGGGCAACGAACGCACCGCCCGCGCCCATCCCCGCAACCACGGCTGACCGCCCCGCGGCAGGCCCACCGCCGCCGTACACAAAATGTACAGATTGATGTCGTTTTGTAGACTTTCCTCATGGAACGTCGTCGGCCGGCGGATGCCGGATCCGCGACCACGGTGGGCGCACCGCGGGTGAGCCTGCGCGCGCAGCAGCGGCACCTGACCCGCAACCGGGTCCTGGACGGGGCGGTCGAGGTCTTCGCCACCAAGTCGTTCGTCGCCGCCACCATGGAGGACATCGCCCGCGCGGCCGGGGTCACCCGGGCCACGGTGTACGCGCACTTCCGCGGCAAGGCGGAGGTCATCGCCGCCCTGACGGACCGGGTGTACCAGGTCACCGACGGTCTGTACGCCGAGCTGGCCGCCGTCCCCAAGTGGACCCGCTCCGGCGTCCGCGACTGGCTGGAGCACGCGGCGGCGAACTGGCGGGCGCTCGCGCCGACCATCCGCGTACTGCTGGCCGCCACCCCGTCCGCGGCCGGTGACGACGCCAGCGCCCGCGACCGCTACCTGGCGGCGCACGAACGCTACGTCACCCTGCTGACGGCCCCGCCCCGGCGCTGGCAGGGCGTCACCCCCGCGCAGGCACGGCAGCGGGCCCTGATGGCGGTGCTCCAGACCGGGTCGTTCCTCACCGCCTGGATCGCCGGCGGCCTGCCGGTCGACACCGACGACCCGCTGGAACTCCTCGCCGACGACCTGTGCCACCTGCTGCGCCCCGCCCTCGCCGACCGCCCCGCCGCGCCCCGGCGTCCCCGCGGGCCGTCGTGAGGACCGGACCCGACCCCCCGAGCTCACTGGAGGCATGCGCCATGGCCGCGACCGAGCCCCGGAACTACCCCTTCACCGAAGCCGACCGCCTGACCGTCGACCCGGCCTTCGCCGAACTGCGCAAGGACGAGCCGCTGTGCCGGGTCCGGTTCCCCTACGGGGAGGCCGCCTGGCTGGTCACCCGGTACGAGGACGTCAGGACCGTCCTGGGCGACCCCCGGTTCAGCCGGGCCGAGGCCGTCCACCGCGACGAGCCGCGCCTGCGGCCGCACCGGGGCCTGGAGGGCAGCATCCTGGACCTCGACCCCCCGGACCACACCCGGCTGCGGCGCATCGTGGCCAAGGCCTTCACCGCCCGGCACATCGAACGCCTGCGGCCCCGCACCGAGCAGATCGCGGCCGAACTGGCCGACGGCATGGTCGCGCGCGGCGCGCCGGCCGACCTCGTGGCGGACTTCGCCCTGCCGCTGCCGGTCACCGTCATCTGCGAACTGCTCGGCGTCCCCCTGGCCGACCGGGCCGACTTCCGCACCTGGTCCGACGCGCTGCTGTCCACCACGAAGTACACCCCGCGGGAGGTCCAGGACTGCACCGACGCCCTGATGGCCTACATGGCCGGCCTGATCGCCGAACGCCGCGCCGCGCCGCACGACGACCTCCTCGGCACCCTCGTCGACGCCCGCGACAACGACGAGCGGCTGTCGGAACGGGAACTGCAGGTCCTGGCGATCTCCCTGCTCGTCGCGGGCCACGAGACCACCGCCTCGCAGATCCCCAACTTCGTCTACACGCTGCTCACCCACCCCGGACAGCTCGCGGCACTACGCGCCGACCCCGGCCTGGTCCCCGGCGCCGTCGAGGAGCTCATGCGCTACGTCCCCCTGGGCAACGGCGCGGGCATGCCCCGCTACGCGCTGGACGACGTCGAGCTCAGCGGCGGCACCGTACGCGCCGGGGAGGCGGTGGTCGTCTGCCCCGTGTCGGCCAACCGCGACGAAACGGTGTACACCGACCCCGAGCGGCTCGACGTGCTGCGCCAGGAGGCCTCCCACGTCGGGTTCGGGCACGGACCGCACCACTGCCTGGGCGCCCAACTGGCCCGCATGGAGTTGCAGGTGGCCCTGCGCACCCTGCTCGACCGGCTGCCCGGACTGCGCCTCGCCGGACCCGACGAGAGCGTCGCGTGGAAGTCGGGCGTCGCCCTGCGCGGGCCCGAACGGATGCCGGTCATCTGGGACCGGACCTGACGACAACACCGGAGGAAACGCATCATGACCTGGCAGATCGAGGTCGACCGGAAGACCTGCATCGGCACCGGCTCCTGCGCCGGAATCGCCCCCGCGCATTTCGAGCTCCGCGACCGCAAGTCCTGCCCCAGGCACCCGACGGCCGAACCGGACGAGCTCCTGGTCGACGCCGCGGAGTCCTGCCCGGTGGAGGCCATCACCATCCGGGACGCGACCAGCGGGGAACTGATCGCGCCCCAGCCGTAGGCCCGGACGGCCCCTCAGACCAGCGTGCGCGGGCGGAGCTCCGGCTCGGTGGAGGCGTCGGTCATCACGGCGTAGACGCTGCCCTCCTGCCCGGCCGCGCCACCGTGCCGCCCGTCCGGGGTGAGCGCCAGTGCCCGCAGCTCGGACCGGTACTCGTCGGGCAGGCCGGCCGCCTCCTCCAGGGCGACCCGGCACGCGTCGGCGGGCTCCTTGCCCAGCGCCAGCAGGTCGACCACCGTACGCGCCGTGCCGCCGCGCAGGCTCAGCTCGCCGCGGCCGGTGCACGCCGCCCCGCCACCGCGCAGGTCGCACCAGTTGCCCGCCCCCGGGACGGCGGAGTCCCCCACCCGTCCCGGGTACTTGAAGGGGTAGCCGGAGGTCGAGACGCCCACGCACATCTCGCCGTGCGCGTCCAGCGCGATGATGTTGATCGTCCCCCACGGCCCCTCGTGCGGCGCCATCCGACGCACCAGCTCCAGCGCCGCCCGCCGGTAGCGGTGGTCACCGTCCACGGCCGGGGTGTTCTCCCCCTCCACCGCCTCGGCCGCGGTCAGCAGCTGCTCGCGCCACATGGCCCGGGACTCCTCGGTCAGCAGTTCGGCGCCCTCGAACCCGTTCTCCCGGGCGAACAGCGCCGCGCCCTCCCCCACCAGCAGGCAGTGCTGCGGCAGCCGCTCCATCACCGCGCGCGCCACCGAGATGGGGTTCGGGAACCCGCGCAGCGCGCCGACCGCGCCGAACCTGCGGTCCGAGCCCGTCATCACCGACGCGTCCAGCTCGACCACGCCCTGCGCGTTGGGCAGCCCGCCGGTGCCGACGTAGTGGTCGGTGAGGTTGTCCTCGCAGCGGCGCATCGCCGCCTCGACGGCGTCCAGCGCCGTCCCGCCGCGCCGCAGGGCGTCCATCCCGGCCGGCAGTCCGACCTCGCTGCGCTCGCTTCCGATGATGACGGGCTGCGTCATGGGATCCCCTTCGCTGGTGGGTCGGACCGTGCGGGCACCCGGCGGGCCCCGGCACCCGCGACGAGCTGGTACGACGTCGTCGCGAGCCTAGTCCCGGGCTCGCGCGGGCCGGACAGGGCCCGGGTGCTGCCGCGAGGGCGCGCAATTCGTCGCGGATCCGGCCCACGGAGGCATGCCGGCCGGCGCGGTCCTCGTCGGACAGCCCGCCGGTGCCGTCCAGGAGGACAGGCCCCACCGCCGTACCGCCGCGTCGGCAGGTCGCGGGTCGCCGGTCGCCGGTCGCCGCGACGGCGGAACGGCCCCCGGCCGCGGGCGGATCCGCGCAGCGCCTGGTACACCGTTCGGCCCATCCCGAGAGGGAACAACCACGCCCCTTCGCCCCCACCCGGCATCTCCATGCGCATCCCGTACCCAGGCCCCGGGGGCCCGTATTCACCCGTCCGGCCCTTTCGCCGAGCGCGGACGGAAATCCACGCTGTCTGCGGACGCGGTGACAACGCGGATGATCACAGTTGCCACTGCGCCGCCCGTAGTTGCGCCATCCACGCCGTTCGCCCGGGTCCCACGATCGGCGCAGGTGACACCGCCCGCACCGCCCCCGCGCGGTGTTCCCGGGCTGCCCCGGCCCGGCCCGCCGCCCAAGCTGGAGTTGACGGATGCGGTCAGGACTTGTCGACGAAGACCTCGAGGTGAGCAGATGGCACAGACGCCGATTACCCCCGAGAACGTGCGCAGGATGCAGTTCACCACCGTCCGCCTCCGCGAGGCCTACGACGAGCGCGAGGTCGACGACTTCCTGGACGAGGTGCAGTCCGAGCTGACCCGGCTGCTGCGGCTCAACCAGGACCTGCGCGCCGCGCTCTCCGCCGTCGAGTCCGCCGACCGGCACCACGAGGAGCCCGAACTCGAGGTGGCGTCGGCACCGGAACCGGCCCCCGAACCCGAACCCCAGGCGGCGCCGGGACCCGTCCCCGCTCCCGCCGCCGAGGTGGCGGAGCCCGCGCGGCTCGCCGAGCCCGCGGAAGCCGAGGAGGCCACGGAAGGGCAGTCCGGGTTCGCCGTCGACAGCACGGCCCGCCTGCTCGCCCTGGCCGAACGCACCGCCGAGCAGGCCGTCGCCGAGGCCCGCGCCGAGGCCCACAAGATCGTCGGCGAGGCCCTCGGGCAAGCCGAGAGCCTGCGCCGGGACGCCCGCGACCGGGCCCTGGCCCTCGAGCACGAGGCCCGCGAGAAGCACCGTCGGGCGATGACCACCCTGGTCTCCGCCCGCACGGCGCTGCAGCGCAAGGTCGAAGACCTCCGCACCTTCGAGAACGCCTACCGCACCCGCCTGACCGCCCACATGCAGTCCCAGCTGCGCCGCCTCGACCGCGACCTCGCCCGTTCCCTCGCGCCGCACCCCGCTCCCCCGACGGTCTCCCTCACCCGCGCCACCGCCAAGCGCGCCGCGGAAGCCCGGCCCGTCCCCCCGGCCCCCACCCCGGCCATGGCCACCGCCCCGGACCCCGCCGCCTCACCGGCCCCGGCCCCGGACACCGCCCCCCTCACCACCGCGGGCTCCCTCAGCGGCGAGGAGGACTAGGAGGAGTTCCGGAACGCGATCGACGTCGAACCGGCAGTCGGGCATGTGCGCCCAGTCCACCATTCCGGCATTGAACCGTGCCGGGGCAGTGGGGGGCGACCCGGTCACCGTTCGGCGGCGGGGAGCCGGTAGACGGAGACGTGGGAGCGTGACTCGGCGGTGAACTCGGCGCCGTGCCAGTCGGCGTGGCGGGACTCCAGCGTGAATCCGGCCAGCTGGGCCATGAGGTCGAGCTCCGAGGGCCAGATGTAGCGGTGCGGGGAACGGAACAGCCGGGTCGGCTCGCCGTCGGCGAACCGGAAGTGGTGCGAGACGACCTGCTGCCGCAGGACGTCGTAGGTGTCCAGGCCGATGTAGCCGGATTCGGAGTGGAAGACGACCGCCTGCTGGCCGGGTGGCAGCTTGCGCAGCTCGGGGACCCACAGTTCGATCACGAAGCGCCCGCCCGGCGCGAGATGGCGGGCGGCGTTGCGGAAGCACGCGATCTGTGCGGCCTGGGTGAGCAGGTTCGAGATGGTGTTGTAGACGAGGTACACGAGCCGGAAGGTGCCCGGGGCGCGGGCGGCGGTCATGTCGCCGGTGACGACCGGGATCGTCGCGTCGTCCGCCTTGGTGCGCAGTCGGTCGATCATCGGCTGTGACAGCTCGATGCCGCTGACGGGTACGCCTCGCCCCGCGAGCGGCACGGCCACGCGGCCGGTGCCGACGGCGAACTCGAGCGCCCGTCCGCCGCCGGCGAGTCCGGCGAGGCGGTCCACGACCGGCCCGAGTACGTCCGGGGCGAACATGCCGGTGCCGGGGGTGTCGTAGTTCCGGGCGGTCTCCTCGCCCCAGATCTCGTCCTGTCGCATGCGCCCGACGATCCACGAAGCGGGCGGCGAAGTCGAAGGAATTCCTCGCGGGGCATCACACGGCGAAAGCCGGGGAAGACGGATCGAACACCGTTCTGCGGGGCATGGATGTCCCAACACGGCGACGGGACCCGGGGAGGCGCCCGTGAACGTGGCACTGCTCACGCGGGAGTTCCCGCCGTACGTCTACGGCGGGGCGGGCGTCCACGTGGAGTTCCTGGCGCGCGAGCTAAGGGTCCTGACGGACCTTCAGGTCCATTGCTGGGCCGGGGCGGACGGCGCGCACGCGACGGGCGGCACGGACGACGCGGACGGCCCCGGCGTCAGCCGGCATGCCGCCGCCGCGGAGCTCGGGGGCGCGAACGAGGCGTTGCGCAGCCTGTCGGTCGACCTGTCGATGGCCGCCGCGCTGGCCGGCCGGGACCTGGTGCACTCGCACACCTGGTACGCCAACCTCGCCGGCCACCTGGCCAAACTGCTGTACGGCGTCCCGCACGTCATGACCGCCCACTCCCTCGAACCGCTGCGCCCCTGGAAGGCCGAGCAGCTCGGCGGCGGCTACGCCCTCTCCAGTTGGGCGGAGCGGACGGCGGTCGAGGCCGCCGACGGCGTCATCGCCGTCTCGCACGGGATGCGCGCGGACATCCTGCGGAGCTACCCTGCGCTCGACCCGGCGCGTGTGCACGTGGTCCACAACGGCATCGACACACGCCTGTACCGGCCGGACGGGTCCACGGGGGCGCTGACCGCGCACGGCGTCGACCCGGCCCGCCCGTACGCGCTGTTCGTCGGCCGGATCACACGTCAGAAGGGGGTCCCGCACCTGCTGCGGGCCGCCCGGCGGATCGATCCGGACCTGCAGATCGTGCTGTGCGCCGGGGCGCCCGACACCCCGGCCATCGACCGCGAGTTCCGCGAACTGGTGGAGGAACTGCGGGCCGTACGCGGCGGGGTGATCTGGATCCCGCAGATGCTGCCGCGCCCCGAGGTGGTGCAACTGCTCACGCACGCCGCGGTGTTCGTGTGCCCGTCGGTGTACGAGCCGCTGGGCATCGTGAACCTGGAGGCGATGGCGTGCGGCACCCCGGTGGTCGCCTCCGCGGTGGGCGGGATCCCCGAGGTGGTGCAGGACGGGGTGACCGGGCTCCTGGTGCCGTACGAGGAGAAGGACCCGGAGGCCTTCGAGGCGGGGCTGGCCGCTGCGGTCGGAGCGCTGGCCGGCGATCCCGCGGCGGCGGCGCGGATGGGGGCGGCGGGACGCGAGCGGGCGGTCGCGGAGTTCGGGTGGGACGCGGTGGCCCGCCGCACCGTGGGCCTGTACGAGGAGATCTGCACGTCGCAAGGGCGGTAGCGGCAAGCGGCAAAGGGGGCAGGGATGCGCGGCGGACCTTCGGTGCTGGGAATCGTGCTCGCGGGCGGCGAGGGCAAGCGGCTGATGCCGCTGACCGCCGACCGCGCCAAACCGGCGGTGCCGTTCGGCGGCGCCTACCGGCTGGTGGACTTCGTCCTGTCCAACCTCGTCAACGGCGACATCATGCGCATCTGCGTGCTGACGCAGTACAAGTCGCACTCCCTGGACCGGCACATCACCACCACCTGGCGGATGTCGAACCTGCTGGGCAACTACGTCACCCCCGTCCCGGCGCAGCAGCGGCTGGGCCCGCGGTGGTTCCTCGGCAGCGCGGACGCCATCTACCAGTCGCTGAACCTGGTGTACGACGAGCAGCCCGACTACATCGTCGTGTTCGGCGCCGACCACGTGTACCGCATGGACCCCCGGCAGATGCTGCGCCAGCACATCGAGGCGGGCGCGGGCGCCACGGTCGCCGGCATCCGCATCCCTCGTGACCAGGCCTCCTCGTTCGGGATCATCACCCCGGGACCGGGTGGGGTGCGGGTGGAGCGGTTCCTGGAGAAGCCCGCCGATCCGCCGGGCCTGCCCGGTGACCCCGACCGGGTGTACGCCTCGATGGGCAACTACGTGTTCACCACCAAGGTGCTGCTGGACGCGCTGGCCCAGGACGCCGAGGACGACTCCTCCGTGCACGACATGGGCGGCAGCATCATCCCGCTGCTGACCGCCAAGGGGCAGGTGCAGGTCTACGACTTCGACGACAACCACGTGCCCGGCGAGACCGCCCGCGACCACGGCTACTGGCGGGACGTGGGCACGCTGGACGCCTACTACGACTCCCACCAGGACCTGATCTCGGTCCACCCGGTCTTCAACCTCTACAACGACCAGTGGCCGCTGTACACGCACTCGCTGCGGCTGCCCCCGGCGAAGTTCGTGGCCGGCGGGATCGCGGGCGAGTCGATGGTCAGCCCGGGCTGCATCATCTCCGGGCAGGTCACGCAGTCCGTGCTGTCGCCGGGGGTCGTGGTGGAGGAGGGCGCGGTGGTGCAGGGGTCGGTGCTGCACGACAACGTCCGCATCGGGCGCGGCGCGGTCGTGCGCCGCGCCATCCTCGACAAGAACGTCGTCGTGCCCGCCGGCGCCACCGTGGGCGTCAACCCGGAGCGTGACCGCGAGCTCTACCACGCCTCCGCAGGCGGCGTCATCGCGCTGGGCAAGGGGCAGCGCGTGCTCTGACCGGGCGGCCGGGCCGGGCGCGGGGCCGGGCTCACACCGGGGTACGGCCCGGCACCGGCGTCCCTTGCAGCGGGGTGCCCGGGTGGAGTTGCCCGGTGACGAGGGTGACGGCGGCCGCGGCGCCGGCCAACAGCCCCAGGGCGGCCACCAGGAAGCGATGGTCCTGTTCGAGCAGGTCCTCGTACTCCGCTCGGGACACCTCGACGACCTCGTGACCCGGTCTGTCGGTCCGCACGGCGTGGTAGCGGCCGTCTGCCGCCTCGCCGGCCCGCAGGGAGCCCTGGACGAGGACCGTCGCCACGATGAGCGCGATCCCCGCGGCGAAGACCGCGGCCAGGGCCACCTGGACGGTCCCCGGCAGGCAGCGCAGGGCGAGCCACTGCAGCGCACGGTTGCCCCGGGCGTCCACCCCGCGCGCGGTCAGGGCGAGCGCCCGTACGGCCGCACCGAGCAGCAGCGGAAGCAGCAACGCGAGGACACCGCCCAGCACCGGGCCGCCGTCGCCCGGCCATGACGGTCCGGGCAGGAAGGTGAGCAGCCCCGCCACTTGGCAGAACGCCCCCAGGGCCAGCGCCGCGCCCGCGTGCACGATGAAACTCGCCCTCACGGCGGTCGCCGCCCCTCCCCCGCTGCCGCTGCTTTCGCCGCCATCGTAGGACTGCTCGCACCAAGGCTGCGCAAAGTCCTGGCGGGGCATGAGACGGCATCACGGGCCACGGCGTATGGAGGGTGCAGTTCTTCACGTCCCCCCTGCCCGCCGGAGGTAGCACGCCCGTGACCGTCACCAAGGATGCCCCGGCGCCGGCCGGGACCGCACGGCAGGACGCCGGGCGGCCGGATCCGGAACAGGGGTGGCGGGTCAGTTCGCCGCTGGTGCTGACGTTGCTGCTGCTCGTCGCCCTGATGCTGCAGGGACCGGTCCGCGGGGCGTTGTCCGCGCCGGTGATGCAGAGCTGGATGACCGTGTTCGTGGCGGTGGTGGTGCAGGCGCTGCCGTTCCTGGTGCTGGGCGTCGTGCTCTCGGCGGTGCTCGCGGTGTGCGTCCCGCCGTCGTTCTTCGCGCGGGCGCTGCCGCGCCGGACCGCGGTGGCGGTGCCGGTGGCGGGCGTGGCGGGGGCGGTCCTGCCGGGTTGCGAGTGCGCGTCGGTGCCGGTCGCGGGGGCGATGGTGCGGCGGGGGGTGGCCCCGGCGGCGGCGCTGACGTTCCTGCTGTCCGCGCCGGCGATCAACCCGGTGGTGCTGACCGCCACGGCCGTGGCCTTCCCGAACGAACCGCGCATGGTGGTCGCCCGGTTCGTCGCGAGCCTGCTGGTGGCCTGCGCCATGGGCTGGCTGTGGCAGCGTCTGGGGCACGCCGACCGGTTGCGCCCCACGGCGCACCCGTCGGCCGAGGGTCAGGGCAAGGGTGCGGCGTTCTGGGGTTCGGTGCGGCACGACGTGATGCACGCCGGCGGGTTCCTGGTGGTCGGGGCGATGGCGGCGGCCACGCTCAAGTCCTTCGTGCCCGAGGACGTCCTGCGGCTGGCGTCGGGCAACCCGGTGGTGTCCGTGCTCGCACTGGCGGTGCTCGCGGTGGTGCTGTCGATCTGCTCGGAGGCCGACGCGTTCGTGGCCGCGTCCTTGTCGCAGTTCTCCCTCACCGCCCGGCTGGTGTTCCTCGTCGTGGGGCCGATGATCGACCTGAAGCTCTTCGCGCTGCAGGCGGGCGCGTTCGGACGCGCGTTCGCGGTGCGGTTCGCGCCCGCCACCTTCGCCGTGGCCGTCGTGGTGGCGTCCCTGACCGGGACGGTACTGCTTTGACATCCTCCTCGCCTTAATGGACGGGGATTCCTGGCTCACGTGGGCTAGGGACCGGCGGTCCACCAGCGCTTACACGATCAGCACCAGCCGGGTTGAGACCAGCCCGGACCAGCATCACACGGGCGGAGTTCTTGTCTCTGGGCGAGATCGCTCCGCACGCGGTGCAGGCATAGGTACGTTCCGAAAGAGGAAGTGCGTGCTTGGTTCTCGCTCCGCACGACGCGCAATCCATGGTGGTGTGCGCGGGATGCACCAGGCGGACGTCCCGCCCGTGCTTGCGGCCCATCTCGATCAGAGCCGTCTTCGTGGCGCCGATCGCGGCGTCCGCCGCCTTACGCGCCATGCTGGTCTGGCTGAGGAACTTCGGCCGGAAGTCCTCCACCGCGATCGCGTCATGGTCGCGCACGACGCGCTTCGCCCACTTGCGGGCAGTGTCCTGCCGCCGACGGGCGATCTTCTTGGACACCTTCGCGGCAGCCCGGCGGGCCTTGCGGTACCCGCCGCTGTCGGGCCTGTTCCGCGGAGTACGCCGACGGGTCATCATCTTCTGGTAGCGGGCCAGCTTCGCCGCGGCATTCCTCCCGTGCTGGGCGTGGGGCAGGTCGTGGGCGTCGCTGGTCGTGGTCGCGGTCTCACGGACGCCCCAGTCCACACCGATCACGGCGCCGGTGGCGGGCAGCGGCTGCACCTCGACGGCGACGACGAACGAGGCGTACCAGTGGCCGAGGCTGTCCCGATACACGCGTACCGACGTGGGGACCGCGGGCAAATCGCGGGACCACACCACCGTCAGCACGATGCCGCCCGCCAGGTGCAGACGTCCATCCTTGAGCCGAAAACCCCGAGTGGTGTAGTTCAGCGACGGGGCGGCCTCCCGCTTGCGCTTGATCCGGGGCATCCCGGCCCGTTGCCCCATCGGCAGCCGCGCCGTGATGTCCTTCAACGCCTTGGCACGGGACTTCGCGAAGTCCCGGATGACCTGCTGCTGCGCCACCGAACTGCCCTCCCGCAGCCACGCCATCGACCGCCGAGCCTCAGTCAGCATCCTGTCCAGCTGCGCCGGGCCGCACGTGATCTTCTGCCCGTCGGTCTTGTTCAGGCCGTGGACCTTGCGGGACACCGCCACACACTCATTCCACACCCACCGGCACCGCGCCCACTCCACCTCCAGACCGGCACACGCCGACGACGACACCCGCAGCCGATAGGTGTACCGGGCATACCCGGACCCCTGCTCGGCCATCACTGTCGTCGTCATGCTCCAGAAGCTAACAGCCCCCACTGACAACGAAAGAGAGCGCAGGTCAGAACAGATGCGCAGCCAACTCCGCCGCTTCGCGACTCCGCCCCAAGGATCCAACCCTCCCCGGCCAGAATGCCCGGGTATCCAGGGAGAACGCAGGTGAACCGGGAGGCACAGGCCGCCGTGCTGCTCCTGACCGGGGTGGCGATGCTCCACGCCGGGCTCAGCGACCTCTACCTGCGCTACGTGAAGGCCGGGCTGCAGCCACTGCTGCTGGCGGCCGGCGCCGTGCTGGTCGTCGCCGCCCTGGCGACCGTCTGGTACGAACTGCGCCGCCCCCGCCGCGCGCGCCGCACCGAGCCGGGCTCGGACGAGGGGCACGCGCACGACGCGGGGCATGCGCACCCGCACCGCGAGCCGAAGGTCGCGTGGCTGCTGGTGCTGCCGCTCGTCGCGCTCGTCCTGGTCGCCCCGCCCGCCCTGGGCTCCTACTCCGCCGCCCGGACCGGCACGTCCGTCCCGCGCCCCTTCGGTTTCCCCGCCCTGCCCGCGGGGGACCCGCTGCGGATGGAGACCGCCGACTACGCCGGCCGCGCGGTCTACGACCACGGGCGGTCCCTGAGCGGCCGTCAGGTCACCCTCACCGGGTTCGTCAGCATCGGCCGCGACGGCACCCCGTACCTGACCCGCATGGTGCTGAACTGCTGTGCGGCCGACGCCCGCCCGGTCAAGATCGGCCTGACCGGGCAGGTGCCGCCCGTCCTGCGGCCGGACGCCTGGCTGGACGTCACCGGGACCTACACCGCGCACCGGGCGAAGGACCCGGTCAACGACGGTCCCATCCCGTTCCTGGACGTGAGCCGGGCCCGGCCGGTGCGGGCGCCGGCGGAGCCGTACGAGGGCTGACGCACCGGCCCCCGGTCAGCCCGGCTGGCTGCTGTCCTTCAGCGTGCCCCAGCCGTGCCAGCGCTCGATCTCGATCAGGCCGCTCACGCGCTCGCGGTCCCGCTGCGGATAGGCGCGGCCCAGGTACTGCTGGGCCAGCCGGTCGATGTCGGCGAGGCGGCTGTCCTCGCGCAGTTCGGCGACGCGCCCGACCAGGGTGACGTGGGTGTACCAGTTCCCGTCGTCCAGGACCGTGAGGGTGACCCGGGGGTCGTTGCGCATGTGCTCCAGACGCTTGCGGCCGCCGTCCATGTTGACCAGGACCCGGCCGTCGTCCCAGAGGTACCAGGTGGCCGTGGACACCGGCTGGCCGTCGGCCCTCAGCGTCGTGATCACGGCCGGGTTGGGCTTCTTCAGCATCTCGATCGCGGCCGGGGGAAGTGGGGGCTTGGACACGGGAACTCCTTCTCGGTGATCTTCGGCGCTGCGCCCTCACCGTGCCACATCCCGCCCGGCCGGACGGCGGCCCGGACCCGGCGCGCCCCGCGGTGTCCGTCGAAGGGGCGCGCGCCCCGGGCCGGCGCGTCGGCAGAACCAGCCGTCCTGGACACAGCCGTGGCGGTTGATGTCGCCGTGGGCGAGCCCGTGGGCCCAGGCGCCCTGCTTGCTCTCGACGGTGAAGGTACGGCCCTGGTAGAGGGGCCCGTCCAGGCGCCCGGCGGGGCGGTGCGGACGTACAGGTCCTGGCCGCAGACGGTCTCGCGCCGGCCGATCGTCCCGTCGGCGGCCCGGGCGAACTGGCCGAGTTCATGCCGGAGTTCGGCCCGGTGCTCGTCGACTGGTGTTGCGCGCTGCGCCGCGGGAAGCCGCCGTAGCCGGTGGCCTGCCGTTTCGCGGCGGGGGGCTCACGTCCACACGCCGGGGCCGGCCCCGCGCCATTCGACGAGGTCCGGGTCGGCCATGTCGATGGCGTCGGGATCGAGGCCGGCGCGCCGCAGGAACTCCTGGAAGTCGCGGAGGTGGTACGCGATCCCCAGGACCTCGCCGTCCACGCGGACGCGCCGGCCGCCGCCCATCGATGGCGGCATCACGATGACGCGACGCTGCATGAGGTCAGGATGACCCGTCCGGCCCTGCCCCGCATCCCGGCCGCCGGGCGGCGCCCCGGGAACGGCACCCGGATGGTCCGGCCGCCGCTGCCGGGGACGGACGGGCGTGACAGGCTGGCCGGAACCCGTCAGCGCACCGAGGGAGCCTGCGGCCATGACCGAACGGACGATGCGGGCCGTCGCCTCCTACCGGGGCCTGCCCGTGGAGGACCCCGAGAGCCTCGTGGACGTCGAGGTGCCGGTGCCGGATCCCGAGCCCCGTGACGTACGGGTGCGGGTGCGGGCGGTGTCGGTCAATCCCGTCGACATCAAGGTCCGCGCGGGGCTGCCCGCCTCCGACCGGCCCCGCATCCTCGGCTTCGACGCCGCGGGCGTGGTCGAGGCGGTGGGTGAGGGGGTGACCACCCTTCAGGTGGGCGACGAGGTCTGGTACGCCGGGGACCTCACCCGCGCCGGCAGCAACGCCGAGTTCCAGGTCGTCGACGAGCGCCTCGTGGCCCGCAAGCCGCGCAGCCTCGGCTTCGCGGAGGCCGCCGCCCTGCCCCTGACCGGCATCACCGCCTGGGAGACCCTGTTCGACCGGTTCACCCTCGACGCCAGGTCCACGGGCACCCTGCTGGCGCTGGGCGGCGCCGGCGGTGTGGGCTCGATCCTCATCCAGCTGGCGAAGCAACTGACCGGCCTGCGGGTGCTGGCCTCGGCCGGCCGCCCCGAGACGGCGCAGTGGGTCACCGGGCTCGGGGCCGACGCCGTGGTCGACCACCACGACCTCGCCGCGACCGCCGCCGCGGCGGCCCCGGAGGGCGTCGACTACCTGCTCTCCCCGCACTCCGCCGGCAACATCGGGACCTACGCCCGGATCATGCGTCCGGGCGGGCACATCACGGCGATCGACGAGCCCGAGGGGCTGGACCTGCTGCCGCTGAAGGCCAAGAGCATCGCGTGGCACTGGGAGTTGATGTTCACCCGGCCGATGTTCCGGACCCCCGACATGATCGAGCACAAGAACCTGCTGCAGAAGATCGCGACCCTGGTGGACGACGGCCGCATCCGCAGCACCGTCACCACCACCATCGAGGACTTCTCGGCCGCCGGGCTGCGCCGCGCCCACGAGATGGTGGAATCCGGCCGGAGCATCGGCAAGGTCGTCGTCACCCGCTGACAGCTCCCCGGCGGCGGACGCGGTACTTCTCCGGCGCCGCCGCCACGGCAGCTCTGGGAACCATAGGCTCTGACCGTGATCAATCTCCAGGTCCGCAGCGAGAGCGGCACGATCGAGGCTCGCGCCAGGCATGGGGTCGTCTGGGGGCCGGAGCTGGCCGGTCTCGACCAGTCGGCGTTTCCCATGCTGGGGCACCTGTTGCCCGACGCGGACACCGTTTTCAACAGCCGCCAGGTGGCCACCCTGCTGGACGAGGTACGGCGGCTGCCGCCGGGCGTGGTCACCGATGCGTTCGCGCGTGAGCTCGTGGACCTCGGGCGGAGGGTCCTCGACGGACAGCACCTGTACCTGTGGTTCCTCGGCGACTGAGACGACAAGTGCCCGGCCGACGGCAGCCTGGCGCGGGGGCGCCCGCAGCCGGGTCGGCCGACGCGGAGCCTAGAGCGCTTCGCCGCCCTCGTGGCGGCGGATGGTGACGTACTCGCTCGCGTCGCGGCCGGCCAGCCGGCGTTGGAGGGATCCGGCGATGCGCCCGGCCTGCCGCTTGGCGAGTTCGGCCTTCTCACCGTGGAAGAGGCCGTCCACCGTCAGGGTCCACAGCGCCAGCCAGCGGGCGAAGTGCCCGGGGCCCAGCGGGGCCATGCGGTGCAGGGCCAGATGCGGGGCCAGCGCGTTGCGCCGGTACCGGCCGGCCGCGAACAGCACCGAGTCCCAGAAGTCACACATGACCGGCAGATGCGCGTCCAGGTCCATCCGGGCCACTTCGGTGAAGACCGGCCCGATCAGGGGATCGGCGAAGGCCCGGCGGTAGAAGGCGGTCACCAGCCGTTCCACGTCCGCACGGTCCGCGAGGTCACGACCCGTCCCGCCCTCCACGGCGACGGGCCCGGGCGCGCTCACAGCCGCTCCAGGACGAGCGCCGCGCCGCATCCTGCCAGGCACAGTGCCTTGACCACCTCGAGCGCGACGTACCGCAGGTGCGCGCGGCTGCGCGGGCCGGTCTCCCCGGCAAGGATGGCGGCCGTGCGGCGGTTCAACGCGGGCCGGACCAGGAGCAGTTGCCCCAGGAGCACGGCGGCGGCTCCCGCACCCAGACCCAGCGCCACCGGCCCGGGCACCTCCCACGCCAGCGCCACGGCGGCGATCGCCGCGAGCAGGGCCTCGACGCGGTTCAGCGCGCGGAAGACGATCCGTCCGATGCCCAGGCCCAGGGGCACGGTGATCCCCTCGGCGCGGAATTTGAGGGGCGCTTCCAGGAACGAGATCCCGAGCACCATCCCCAGCCACACGAAGACCGCGGCCACCTGCGCCAGGACGGCGCCGGCGTTCACCGGGCCCTCCGCTCGGGGTGGCGCCGGGCGGTGCGCACGGGATGCCGTCGGATGCGGTGAAGGTCCATGCCCTCACCCTAGCCTAAATTTGCATTTCAGATGCACATTTGAGTCGGCCGTCACAATCCCCTCAACCCGCTTGGGGCGCAGGCGGATCGGGGCCGAGA
The DNA here is from genome assembly GCF_042733315.1 of Streptomyces sp. NPDC059718. Lineage (NCBI taxonomy): Bacteria > Bacillati > Actinomycetota > Actinomycetes > Kitasatosporales > Streptomycetaceae > Streptomyces > Streptomyces sp. NPDC059718. The sequence continues at coordinate 4,524 of NZ_JBHWGA010000041.1, read as the reverse complement.
ATGGTCCGATGACCTCGCCCGATCTGCTGCCCGACCACCGGCTCGAGCGCACCGCCGTCGTCGCCAACAACACCATGAACCGCGAGCGGGGTCTGACCGGCGCCAACAGCTACGCCCGCGAACTCGGCTTCGACCCGGTCGAGCATCTACTGGCCCGCACCCCCGAGCCGCGCTGGCTCGACCTGTGCAGCGGGGAAGGGCTGGCCCTGCGGGAGGCCGCCGGCCGCCTGCCGGCGACGGCGCGGCTGACCGGCGTCGACCTGGTGGGACCCCTGGCACCGGCGCCCCTGCCGCCCGCCGTGGAGCTGGTCACGGCATCGGTGACGGACTGGGAGCCCACCGCCCCGTACGACCTGATCACCTGCGTGCACGGCCTCCACTACGTCGGCGACCGGCTCGCGACTCTCACCCGCGCCGCAGGCCGGCTCAGGCCCGGCGGTCTGCTGACCGCCCACCTCGACCCCGCCTCGATCCGCTGGGAGGACGGCGGCCCCGCCGGACGGTTCGTCCTCGCCGCCCTGCGGGCCGAGGGGTTCGCCTACAGCGCGCGCCACCACCGCCTCGCGCTCACCGGGCCACGCACCGTCCGCCTCCCCCTGCGCTACGTCGGCGCCGACCCGGACGCGGGACCCAACTACACCGGCCAGCCCGCCGTCGCCGCCCACTACCGGCGCGCCGACTGAGCCACGGACCGCCGGCATCCCGACCGGCGACGCTCCTGTCAAGTCCCGAAATCGAGCGACGTGACGCGTGAGCGGCCGTAGGGCCTACTGGAGACATCGCCACTTCTCCGGCTCACGCAAGAGCACGACGCCGTCAGCGACGACATCGGCCCGCCAGTGCCGGCCGGAGGCACGGGCCGCAACGGCCCGCCGCGGACGGGGGCGGAGGTCCTCACGCCCTCCTCGGACCTCCGCCCTTCCGCGACACCCCTCCCCGCACTCCTCCCGGAAAGAAGCACCTGCCATGTCCAGGCACACACTGCAGCGGCCCGTCGCCCTGGTGATGGCCGCCCTGGCGGTCGCCGCCGGCACCACGGGTGCCGCGCACCTGACCCACACCTCCGCCGACCGCCCCGCCCCGTGCTCACGGGAAGGGATTCCTGGGGGCGACAAGGGCGCAGCGGGTCCGGGCGGCCTGCCCGGCCTGCCCGTGGCGGCGGCCGCGTCCGGATGCGCCGTGCCCGGCGCCCTGCCGGACAAGCCCGAGGACCAGCTGTCCGTCGTCGACAAGACCCGGATCGTGGTGCTCATGGCCACCGGCGAGGCCCGCGGTTCCGAGGTGGCGGCACAGTACAAGGTCTCCGAGGACCGGGTCGCGACCTGGAAGTCGCAGCTGCTCATGGGCGACTGGTTGGGACTCCTCCTTCCCGACACCCGCACCACCCCCTGACCGCCCCACCCCGCACGGCGGGGACCCCATGGGGCCTTCCTTCCGGCCGCGTCCACCGCCGCTCCCCGCTCGCGGACCACAATGCGACCCGAGGGCGCCCATGCCGCGCCCCCTCCCCCGACACGGCGCGGTTCACCCGGCAGGTGAACCGCGCCTTCTTGCATGCCGCCGCCGGATCATCAACCGACCGCACGTCGTCCAAGGCGCGGAAATATCCGGTTGGCCAACGGAGCGGTATGCGTCACCATCGCCCCATGGGAGCACTGGACGCAGTGGCGGGCAGGGTGGCCGGCGGGGCGAGCGTCGAGTTCCGGCCCAGCGGCTCTTCGATGGTCCCCTTGATACGCAGCCGCGGGCTGGTGACCGTCGCCCCGGTCGACCCGTCGAAGCTCGAGGTCGGCGACATCGTGCTCGCCCGCGTCGCGGGCACGGTGTACCTGCACCTGGTGTCCGCGGTGGAGCCGGCCAGGAAGCGGGTGCAGATCAGCAACAACCGGGGCCACGTCAACGGCTGGACCGGATACGGCCGGGTCCACGGGATCTGCACGGCGGTCGACGGCGTCCCCCGCCCCCGCACGGCGGGCAAGGTCCTCGCCTCGTGACACGCCTGTGACAGTCGGCGGACGGGGTCATGACGTCGCAGCGCGAAGGTGGTTCATAGAGGGCAAAACGCCCTAATCGGACATCGACCTCCTGCTTCCGAGGGCGTGAGCAGGGACCGCAGCCGCCGAACCGCCGAAGGACACCCCATGAACTCCGCACCCGCCACGCCCCAGGCCGACGCCAGCCCCGACGCCGACACCGCCGGGACCAGCGGCGACGTCCCCGAACTCGCCCCCCGCGAACGCGAGACCCTCCGCCACATCGCCGCGGGCCGCACCTACCTCCAGACCGCCCGCCACATGGGACTGTCCAAGCACACCGTCGACGCCTACCTCCGCCGCATCCGCGCCAAGCTCGGCATCTACAGCACCGCCGAACTCACCCGCACCGCCATCGCCCTCGGACTGTGACCCCTCCCGCACGGAAGGTGACCACACCCGGGCGGCAGGCGCAATGCCGCTGCGGCGACACCGACCCCGCGACCACGCCGGCACCACGGATCACGACGTCGCACCCGCCTCCGCGGGCGCGGCACGCCGCGCACGCGCCAGGTTCACGCCGCTGGCGATGATCCCGATGTGGCTGAACGCCTGCGGGTGGTTGCCCGCGAACTCCCCCGTCGTGGGGTTGATCTGCTCCGACATCAGCCCGAGCGGGCTCGCCCGGCCGCACAGCGAGGCGTACAGCTCCTCGGCCTCCTCGATCCTGCCCTGGCCGGTCAGGTTGTCGACGAGCCAGAAGCTGCACAGGACGAAGGCCCCCTCGTCACCGGGGAGGCCGTCCGGCGACTCGTCGTGGAGGTAGCGGTGGAGCAGTCCGCCGCCGGCCGAGAGGCGGTCGGCGATCGCCGCGGCGGTGGCGACCATGCGCGGATGGCCGACGGGGACGACCTGCCGCAGCGGGAGCGCGAGCAGGCTGGCGTCGAGTCCACCGCCGCCGTCCAGGTACCGGCCGAGGGTCCGCGCGTCCTCGTCCCAGGAGCGCTCGAGGATCAGCCGGCACAGTTCGTCCGCGGAGGCCCGCCACGCCGCGGTCCGCCCGGGCAGGCCGAGCCGCTCGCCGATCGATGCCGCCCGGTCGAGGGCCACCTGGCACATCCCGGCGGAGTAGGTGAACACCCGGCCTTCGTTGCGCACCTCCCAGATGCCCTGGTCGGGTTCCCGCCAGGCCCGGTCGGCGGTCTCCGCGAGCCGGCACAGGCCGCTCCACAGGGCGGGGCCGAGGGCGCCGCCGGCGAGCAGCCACTGGTCCGCGCAGTCCAGCACCTCGCCGTAGACGTCGTGCTGACGCTGGTCGGCGGCTCCGTTGCCCCACCGTACGGGGGCCGAGTGCCGGTAGCCCTCCAACCCGGGGTCCTCGACCTCGCCGGGCACCGGGCAGCCGTCGACGTCGTACATGATGCGGGGCCGCCGGCTGTGCTCGAACGCGTCAAGGACCCAGCCGAGGAACGCGTCCGCCTCGCCGCGGAAGCCGATGCGGCGCATGGCGAACACGGTGAAGGCGGCGTCGCGGATCCATGTGTAGCGGTAGTCCCAGTTGCGGATCCCGCCGACCGGCGCGGGCAGGGAGGACGTGGGCGCCGCTACCAGGGAGCCGTTCGCCCAGTCGTCGCACAGCTTCAAGGTGATCGCAGACCGGCGGACCAGGGGTTCCTCGGGGCCGTCGTAGGCGAAGTCGGTCATCCAGCGCCGCCAGGCGTCGGCGGTGCCCGCCACCATCGCCTCGGCGTCGAACCGGTGGTGCCGGTGGAAGCGGCCCCAGGACAGCACCAGGTCGAGACGCTCGCCCTGCCGCAGGTCATGGGCGCTGTGCAGGGACTCCAGCGGACGGCTGGAGCGCAGGTGCAGCCGCAGGTCCGGCCGGCGCGGCACGCGGACCTCCAGTCCGCTGAACAGCGCCCGGGCCTGCGCACCGCCGCGCGGTTCGACGTCGACGTGCAGGCGCACGCGGCCGTCGAGGACGACGGCCGAGCGGACGAGTTCGCCGCGGTCGGCGGGGGCGTCGTCGGTGAGGTCGGCGCCGGAGCGCAGCACCAGCGCGTCGGTGACGCGCACCGTGCCGGTGGGGCAGCGCAGTTCGGTGACGAGGACGCCGGTGTCGGGCTCGTAGCGCTGGCGGGCCTCCCGCAGTTCCTCCGGCGCCACGGTGAAGTGCCCGCCGCGGGCGGAGTCGAGCAGGCCGCAGAAAAGGGGTGCGGCGTCGAACCGGGGCAGGCACAGCCACGGGAGGGAGCCGTCGAGGCCGACGAGGGCGGCCGTCCTGCCGTCACCGATGAGGCCGAAGTCCTCGAGCGGCAGGTAGCCGTCGTGCCCGGGCACCTGCCGGAACGGCGGATCCAGTTCGAGCATGCCGCCTCGTTTCCACGCGACTTCGACCGACCCGGATTGCCGCGGGCCGCCAAGCCGGCTGCGCGGAAGGGGGGTTGGGGTTCGCCGGGGTCAGGAGTCGTCGGCGTGGAGGTTCTTGACCTTGATCCAGTCACGGCTGCGGCGACCCGGAAGGTACGTGCTGGTCAGCCGCTTCGCCACC